>NZ_DLOD01000015.1:391000-488730 GCF_002479565.1 Brevibacterium sp. UBA7493
CCACGGCGGGCGGATCCGCCACAAGGACCGCAAGACGCGCCGCGACATCCCGCTGGACCCGCTGTGGGAGCGCACGCTCGGCATCGCCCAGATCGCCTCGATCGTCTGGACGGTCGCCGCGGTCGCGGTGCTCATCTTCGCGTTCATCGACTCCGTCGGCGCGCAGGCCTTCGAAGGCGACTTCTCCCAGCAGCTCGGCGTCTACATCACCCAGATCCCCTACGGGCAGCTGCGCCTGGCGATCGTGCTCATGGCCGCGACGCTCTCCACGCTCGTCTTCGCCACCCGCTCCTTCATGGGCATCGGGCTCATCACCGTCCTCGGCGTGCTCTCACTCGTGCCGCTGGCCCTCATGGGCCACTCGGCTGAGGCCTACGGGCATATGCAGGCGGTCAACAGCATCGGCCTGCACCTGCTGGCCGTCGTCGCCTGGCTCGGCGGGATCCTCGTCATGGCCGTGCTCGCACCGCTGCTGACGAAGCGCGATGACCTGGCCGTGCTCGTCTCCCGGTTCTCGACGATGGCACTCATCGCCTTTGCCATCATGGTCTACTCCGGGTTCGTCAATGCGCTGCTGCGCGTGCGCACCCTCGACGACTGGCAGACCCCGTACGGGCTCGTCGTCATCGGCAAAGTCGTCCTCACCATCATCCTCGGGGTCATCGGCTACTGGCACCGCACCTTCGTCATCAACCGGCTCAAAAGCGCTGCTGCCGCCCGCAGCGAGTTCTGGCGGCTGCTCGGCATCGAAACGCTCATCTTCGGTGCGGTCATGGCGCTGGGCGTCGTGCTCTCCCGCTCCCAGCCGCCGATCCCCGATGAACCGCCGCCGGCCCCGACCCCGGCGGAGATCCTCACCTCCGAACCGCTGCCGCCGGAGCCGACCTGGCTGTCGTACTTCACCGAATGGCGCGTCGACCCGCTGTGGACGGTCATCACCGTCGGCTTCGTCGTCGGCTACCTGCTGGCCGTGCGCGAGCTGCGCCGGCGCGGCGACACCTGGTCGACCGGGCGGACCATCAGCTGGGTGATCGGCATGGCCGGGCTGTTCTACATCACCTCCGGCGGCCCGATGGTCTACGGCCAGGTGCTGTTCTCCGGGCACATGATCCAGCACATGCTTCTCGTCATGGCGGTGCCCCTGCCGATGGTCCTCGGTGCGCCCATCACCCTGCTCATGCGCGCGACGAAGCCGCGCACCGACGGCTCCCGCGGTCCGCGCGAATGGATCCTGGGCGCCGTGCACTCCCGCTACCTGCGGTTCTGGGCCCACCCGATCGTCGCAGCGGTCAACTTCGCCGGCTCCATGGTGATCTTCTACTACAGCGGCATCATGTACCCGGCCCTGGATACCCACCTCGGCCACGAGCTCATGATGGTCCACTTCCTGGCCGCCGGCTACCTCTTCGCCCAGTCGCTCATCGGCATCGACCCCGGCGTCAACCGGCTGCCCTACCCGATGCGGCTGCTCATGCTGCTGGTGACGATGACCTTCCACGCCTTCTTCGGCGTCTCGATCATCTCCTCCGAGGCGCTCATCGAACCCGACTGGTTCGGCAATATGGGCCACGGCTGGTTCCCGGCGCTGGAGGACCAGGCGCTCGGCGGTGAGATCACCTGGGGCATCGGCGAGTTCCCGACGCTGGCCCTGGCGATCATCGTCGCCGTGCAGTGGTCGCGCTCCTCCGACCGCGAGGCCAAGCGCCGCGACCGCTCCGAGGACCGCAGCGGCGATGCCGAGCTCAAGGCCTACAACGAGATGCTCGCCAACCTGCAGCGCGGCCCGCGCAGCTGAATCGGACGCGCCAGGGCGCTCGCGCGGCCGGCGCGGAGTCGACATGGTGCTTGACCAAATGTGAAGCAGATCTCATGATTGGGTGAGTCTTAACCGCAGTGACGAACAGCCCACGCTGCTGTGGCGCCGTTCCTCCTCACGCAAGGAGCACCATCATGAGTGCAGCACCACCCCAGGACACCCCGAGCGTGCGCCGCAACCTCCAGCGCGTCGTCGCCGCCTCGATGGCCGGCACGATCGTCGAATGGTACGAGTTCTTCCTCTACGCCTCAGCGGCCACCCTGGTCTTCAACGTCATCCTGTTCCCAGCCTCGGACAACCCGCTCGACGCGATCATCGCCGCGTTCGCCACGTATGCGATCGGCTTCATCTTCCGCCCGCTCGGCGGTGTCGTGTTCGGCCACTTCGGCGACAAGTACGGGCGCAAGAAGCTGCTGCAGCTCTCCATCATCCTCGTCGGCGTCTCCACCTTCCTCATGGGCTGCCTGCCGACCTTCGACCAGTGGGGCTACGCGGCCCCGATCATCCTCGTGCTGCTGCGCGCGGCCCAGGGATTCGCCGTCGGCGGCGAATGGGGTGGAGCCGTCCTCCTCGTCGCCGAGCACTCACCGAACCACTCCCGCGGCTTCTGGGCCTCCTGGCCGCAGGCCGCTGTTCCGCTGGGCAACCTGCTGGCCACTGCGGTGCTCTTCGCCCTCTCGACCGCACTCAGCGATGAGGCCTTCATCTCGTGGGGCTGGCGGGTGGCCTTCTGGCTGTCGGCCGTCATCGTCTTCATCGGCTACTACATCCGCACCCGCGTCTCCGACGCCCCGATCTTCGAAGAGGCCCAGCAGGAGGTCCATGAAGAGGACGCCGGCTACGGCGTCATCGAGGTCTTCAAGCGCTACCCGCGCGGCGTCTTCACCGCCATGGGCCTGCGCTTCATCGAGAACGTCATGTACTACGTCGTCGTGACCTTCTCGATCACCTACCTCAGCCAGCAGGTCGGCATCGAACGCGGCGAGATCCTCGGACTGCTGCTCGGCGCCCACGTCATCCACGCGATCATCGTGCCGATGATCGGCCGGCTGTGCGACATCCTCGGCCGCAAGATCCCGTATCTGCTCGGCATCCTGGCCACCGCCACCTGGGGATTCTTCGCGTTCCCGATGTTCGACACCGGAGAGGGGCTGCCGATCTTCATCGCGATCGTCGTCGGGCTCATCTTCCACGGCTTCATGTACGCCGGCCAACCGGCGCTCATGGCCGAGATGTTCCCCACCCGCATGCGCTACTCGGGTGTGTCGCTGGGCTATCAGGTGACCGCGATCGTCGCCGGCTCCTTCGCCCCGATCATCGCCACCGCCCTGCTGCGGGCCTTCGACTCCAGCATCCCGATCTCGATCTACCTCGCCATCGGAGCCGGCATCAGCCTCATCGCCTGGTTCTTCACCCGTGAGACCAACGGCATGGACCTGGCGGAGATCGACCGGATCGACAACGAGCGTCGTGCCACAGAGCGGGCCGCCCGTGCCGGCGCGGCCGGCCGGAAGTAGGCTGAGCGCATGGAACACGATCCGAAGCAGAACCCTCAGCAGGAACTCTCCGGTCGCCGCGCGCTCGTCACCGGCGGCGGCTCGGGCCTCGGCAGGGCGATCGCCGCCCGGTTCGCCCAGATGGGCGCCGAGGTGACCGTCGCCGACGTCTCAGCCGAAGCCGCCGAGTCCGTTGCCGCGGAGATCGGCGGGAAGGCCTGGGTCGTCGACCTGTCCGATACGCAGGCGCTCGACGGACAGCCGATCGACACCGACATCCTCGTCAACAACGCCGGCATCCAGCGCATCCACCCGATCGAGGAGTTCCCGCTCTCCGAATGGCAGCTCATCCAGAAGCTCATGCTCGAATCGCCCTTCGTGCTGACGAAAGCCGTGCTGCCGGGAATGTATGAGCGCGGCTGGGGCCGCATCATCAACATCTCGTCTGTCCACGGGCTGCGCGCCTCCGCATTCAAGAGCGCCTATGTCGCAGCCAAGCACGGCCTCATGGGCCTGACGAAGGCGACCGCGCTGGAGGCCGGCAGACACGGGGTGACCTGCAATGCGATCAATCCCGGCTATGTCATGACCCCGCTGGTCGAACAGCAGATCGCCGATCAGGCCGCCTCGCGCGGGATCTCCGCGGATGCCGTCCTCGACGAGGTGTTCCTCGCCCACTCGGCGCTGCCGCACCTCGCCCAGCCCGAGGACGTCGCCGCGATCGCCGCGCTGCTCGCCGGCGAGGGCGGCAAGGCGATCACCGGAGCCGCACACTCCGTCGACGGCGGCTGGTCCGCGGCCTGACCTGCACGTCCGCACCTGAGACGACACGAGAAGAAGGAGACCTCATGGCGACGATTGGATGGATCGGCCTGGGCAATATGGGCCTGCCGATGACGAAGAACCTCATCACAGCCGGGCACAGCGTGCGCGGATACGACCTGAGCGAAAGTGCCCGCAGTGCGGCCGAAGCCAACGGTGTGACCGCCTGCACCACCATCGCCGAGGCGGTGGCCGGTGCCGATGCCGTGTTCGGCATGCTGCCCAACGGGACGATCTCGAAGGAGGTGTTCTGCGGAGCCGGCGGCGTGCTCGAGTTCGCCGAACCCACCGCACTGCTCATCGACTCCTCGACGATCGACGTCGCCTCGGCCCGGGAGATCCACGAGACGGCCCAGCAGGCCGGCTTCGCTTTCGTCGACGCCCCGGTCTCCGGCGGCATCTCCGGTGCCGCGGCGGCGACACTGACCTTCATGCTCGGCGGCGACCCAGCCGACACCGCCCGGGCGAAAGAGCTCGTCGAGCCGATGGCCGGCAACATCTTCGACTGCGGTGGGCCCGGCAACGGGCAGGCGGCGAAGATCGTCAACAACATGATGCTCACCGTCAGCCTGCAGGGCGCAGCCGAAGGTGCGGTGCTCGCCGACAAGCTCGGCCTCGACGCGCAGACGTTCTGGAACGTCGCCAGTGTCTCCTCCGGGGACTCGTGGCCGCTGCGCACCTGGTACCCGGTGCCCGGCATCGTCGAGACCGCCGCGTCCAACAACGGCTTCGAGGCGACCTTCTCCGCCGCGCTCGCCCACAAGGACGCAGGCCTGGCACAGGCGGCGGCCGCCGATGTCGGCGTCACGCTGCCGGGGGCGAAGGCGGCGTTCGAGAACCTGCAGAAGCTCATGGATGACGGCTACGCCGATATGGACTGCTCGCTCATCATCCGCAACATCGATCCGCAGGCACCCGGCGTCCCGCAGGACGCTGAGGGCTCCCGGAGCTGAGGCGGGCCCGGACAGAGGCGAGCGGAACCGTCCGCGGGGCAGGGGCGATGGCAGAGGGGACCCGGCCGACGAAGCCGGTGCGCAGCGTGCGCATCCGCGTGCTCACCTCGATGCTCATGTTCATGACCGCCGGTCTCGTCATCGCCGGCAGCGTGACGTATGCGATCCAGTTCTCCGTCCTCGAAGACCGCATCGACCAGGAGCTGCTGCAGGAGGTCGAGGAGCTCAAGCAGACGGCCGAACGGCGTCAGGCCGACCTGGGCGGCGTCGACACGCTGGAGGATCTGCTGCGCGCGGCCACCGTATCGGAGGTGCCGAGCCGGCATGAGAGCGTGTTGGCGATCGTCAACGGCAAACCCCGCTTCCGGCCGGTCGAGCAGGACTTCGACATGTCCGATCCGGGCGTGCTGCGCCAGATCGAGGACAGGTTCCGGCCGGGTCGCACGATCTTCACCACCCTGAAAGTCGGTGACAAGCCGGTGCGGGCGGTCATCGCCTCTGTCACGATCGCCGGTGATGACAACGAGGGCATCTACGTCGTCGGCAATGAGATCACCACGCAGCAGCACCAGATCTGGCGGGCGGCCACGACCTACGCCGGTGTGTCGGTGGCGATGCTCGTCGGGGCCGCGCTGGTCGGATACCTCGTGAGCGGGCGGCTGATGCGGCCGCTGGCGGACCTGCGCGAGGCCACCGAGCAGATCACCGTCTACGACCTCGGCCGCCGTGTGCCGGTGCCGCACACTCGTGACGATGTGCGCTCCCTGGCGGACAACTTCAACCGGATGCTCGACCGCATCGATGAGGGCTTCACCGAGCAGAAGCGGTTCATGTCCGATGTCTCCCACGAGCTGCGCACCCCGCTGACGATCATCCGCGGCACCCTGGAGACCACCGACCCGAACGATCCCGAGGATGTGCGGGAGGGCAACGCGATCGCCCTGGACGAACTCGACCGGATGAATGGGCTCGTCGGCGACCTGTCCACCCTGGCGCACTCCTCGCGCCCGGACTTCGTCACCCTGGCACCGGTCGATTTCGGTGCGTTCGGCGGCAAGGCCCTCGCACGGATCGAACACCTCGGCGAACGCAACTGGCAGCTCGACTCGGACGTCAGCATCACGACGCTCTCAGATGAGAACCGCCTCATGCAGGCGATCGTGCAGATGGCGGCCAATGCTGTGCGCTACTCCGAGGACGGCACGACGGTGACGCTGCGGCTGCGCGAGCACAGCGAGCACATCTGCATCAGCATCGCCGATGAGGGCATCGGCATCGCCGCCGAGGATCAGCCGCGCATCTTCGAGCGCTTCAACCGCGCCGCCTCGGCAGCCGGGAAGGCCGGCTCGGGGCTGGGCCTGTCGATCGTGCGGGCGATCGCCGTCGGCCACGGCGGCGATGTCTCCGTGCGCTCGCAGCCTGGGATCGGCTCGACCTTCACCATCGTCATCCCGATCATCGCGCAGCGGCCGGAGGATCCAGCGGCCGCAGAAGCCCGCGCTGATGCCCCGTCCACCCCTGCCACTGAGTCCGGAGACACCCTATGAGGATCCTCATCGCCGAAGACGAGCCGCGCATCTCACGCTTCGTCGCCCGTGGCCTGACGGCCAACGGCTATTCCCCGACCGTTGTCGAAGACGGCATCGCCGCCCTCGACTATGCGACCAGCGGGGAGTTCGACCTGCTCGTCCTCGATGTCGGGCTGCCGCGCATGGACGGTTTCACGGTGCTGCGCACCCTGCGGTCGATGGGCCACGACATCCCGATCGTCGTCGTGACCGCACGCGACTCCCTCGACGACACGCTGCACGGGCTGGAAGGCGGGGCTGATGACTATCTGACCAAACCGTTCCGGTTCGAAGAGCTGCTGGCCCGGATCAGGCTGCGCGCCCGTGAACGCCACAGCGAACCGGCCCCCGAATCCAGCGACACCCTCACGCTGGGTGACTTCGCACTCGACCTGCGCACCCGCATCGCGACCTGCGGCAGCGGGGACGAGCGCACCGAGCTGGAGCTCTCAAGCCGCGAATTCGCGCTGGCGGTGATGTTCCTGGAGCACCCGAACCAGGTGCTCTCCCGCGAACAGCTGCTCACCCATGTGTGGGGCTACGACTATGACGGCGCCTCGAATGTCGTTGACGTCTATCTGCGCTACCTGCGCAAGAAGCTCGGTGCCGAGCGCTTCGTCACCGTCCGGGGCATCGGCTACAAGCTCGTCGACCCGGCTGCCTGATCCGGCAGTGGTGAAACGTCATCGTGCAGATGAGAGAGCTCTCATCTGCGCTTCACACCCGTCTCACATTCTTCGGTCAGACTGTGCGCATGAAACGATTCGGGACGATCGGCATTCTCGCTGCAGCCGGCCTGGCCGCAGCCTCGCTTGCGCTGCTTCCGTCATCAGCAGACATCGACCGTGACCAGCCGGGCATCAGCGTCGGCGAAACCCCTGTAGGCTCTGACCGTCCAGGCCCCGATGCGCCCCCTGAGGCCGCGAACCCCGAAGACGGCGACGCCGAGGCAGAAGGCCCAGCAGCTCTCGATCCAGCCGAGCAGGCCGCCCGCAGGGCAGCGGAGGAGAGCGGCAGTGCAGCCGTTGACGCCAAGCGCGTCCCGGCACCTGCCAGCCGCCCGCGCGGCGGAGCCGACAGCGGCACCGATTCCGGAGGCGGAGGAGGTTCCGGCTCAGGATCCGGCTCCGGTTCCGGCTCCGGCCGTGGGGTGTGCGAGTGGGATGACGACGGCTGGGAGTGCGACGGCGGTGGAGACGACGACGGCGACGACGATTGAGCTGGGCTGAGGGAAGGATCCCGCAGCCCAGCTCCTTTCATCACCGCTCCTCTCATCGCCGCGCGTCTCATCACGACGCGTCTGCCTGCTTGCCGAGCGCTCACCCCGCAGCGGTGAGGTCGACGGTGCGCGCACCCACCGCCTCGGCGACGGCAGGTGAGCCGGCGAAGAGCACCACACCGGGGTAATCAGCGAGCACAGACGTCAGCATGGCCGTCCCGGCTGCGCCGAGATCCCCGTCAAGGCCGTCGATGAGCAGCAGCGGCGGATCGGCATAGACCGCGCGGGCCAGGGCGAGGCGGGCGCGCTCACTGCGGGAGAGCGGCTGGCCGCCGGCACGCAGCATCGTGCGGGCACCCTTCGGCAGTGCATCGACGTCGAGACCGACCCGGTCGAGGGTGGCGGCGTCGAACTGTCCATCCAGATCCGGGCGGCGGTAGTGCAGGGCGCGATCCAGCCGACCGCGTTCGAACACGGTGCCCGCGCGCGCCCAGCCGACCAGCCGGCGGCGCGTGGTCGGGGACAGGGAGAGCAGATTCTGCCCGTCGGCCCAGAACGCATCAGGCTGCGCGGATTCCGCAGCTCTGCCGGCGCTGAGCGTGTGGCCGCTGGAGTCGAGACCGGCGATCCGGCGCATGAGGGCACTGGCCCGGCCGCCGTCGTCAGCGAGCCAGACCACCTCACCGGGGGCGGCGGTGAGCGGCTGCTCCAGCAGGCCCGGTGCGCTCAGCACCACCGAACCGGCAGCGGCGGCTGGCAGCGGGCAGGTGAGCTCGGCACTGGCTGCCCGCCGGGCGGCCGCCTGCTCGCTGCGCTCATCGGCGGCGGAAAGCGCGGGTCCGATGATCCTGCGGGCGGCGAGGAAGGTCTGACGGTACTCGATGATCCGGCCGAGATCGAGGATCGGGCTGGTCGCGATGCCGGTGAGGGCCATCGCCGCCATCACCGTCCCGGGGGAGGCGGCGGTGGCGATGCCGATCGCGGCGACGAGCAGACTGGCGAGCAGGCCGGCGACCGCACCGGCAGCGCGCAGCGCACCGACGGTCTCAGCCCGGGTGACAGCATGCTCGGCCAGCTGTGCGGACTGGCTGGTGATGCGCTTGAGCTCACGGTCGCGCCCGCCGTCGGCGATGATCGTCTCGGCGGCGGTGACCGTCTCAGCGATCCGGGCGGCCAGCCGGCCGCGGGTGCGTCGCAGAGTGCGGGTGCGCTCGAACATCGGCTGCTTGAACCACACGAGCAGCACCCCCAGCACGGCGACCGGGATGATGAATCCGAGTGCCAGCTGCCAGTGCAGGACGAGCAGGATGACGCTGGTCCCCAGAATCAGCGGCACGCCGACGAGGGCAGGTGCGATGCCCTGGGACACCCAGTTCTTCACCGAGGACAGGTCGTTGGTGGTGCGTGCGACCGTCACGCCCAGCGAGGTGCGCTCCCCGGGGCTCAGTGCCGAGCCGAGCAGCCGCAGGCGCAGCTGATGGACATAGTCCTGCCCGAGGCGCTCGGCGACGGTGCGCTCGTGGATCTTCAGTGTCCCGACCCCCAGTGCGGAGAGGACGAGCACGGCCACCGACAAGCCGAAGACGAGCGTGCTGGCAGCACCGGCCGACTGCATCCGGATGAGCGCCCAGGCGCCCAGCCCGCCGAGTGCGGCCTGCCCGAGGCCGATGCCCACCAGCCCGGCCAGCCAGCGGCGGCGAACCCCGGCGGCCAGCCGCGGCAGCATCCCACGGGTGGCCCTGCCAGTGCTGCCGACGCGCGCGCACACCGTATGCACCGCCAGGTGGTAGGGGCCTGGACGCTGCGCTGCAGCAGCGGCCGCAGCGGCGGACGCCTGCGCGCTCATGACCGTCCGGCCGCTGCCTTCGCGGCCGATGCCATGCCGGCACCGTCGAAGACCGACAGCGCGATCTCGGGCAGGCACAGCTCGTAGGTTCCGGTGACCGGCACATCGAGTGCGGTGCGCGCCTCGGCGGCGGCCAGCGGCGAGGCGGTGACGACGCCGGAGACGAGCGCGGGTTCGCGGTCGAGACTGCGCAGCACGCTCACCCCGCCGACTGCGCCGAGGGCGTCCCCGGCAGAGAACACGAGGTGGTCGACGACCCCGGCGAACTCCGCGTCGGCGAGCAGCTGTGCGGTCTCGCCCTGGTAGATGCCGTCGGCGATCTCGACGAGCACCACATCGGCATCGACCGTGCTGCCGGCCGGGCCGCCGGCGAGCTCGTCGACAAGGGTGAGGAACAGGTCGCGGACCTCGGTGAGGCTGAGCTGGAAGGTCGAGCAGTAGCCGAAGTCGGTGAAGTCGAGGACATGCGCCGCCCCGGCATCGGCGAACAGCCGCGCGTCGTTGCCGGCGCCGGTTCCCGTCGCCTTGCCGGCGGCGACCCGCAGGCCGGCTGCGGCCAGGCCGTTGGCCAGGCAGGCCAGCGTCGTCGACTTCCCGGAGTTCATCGAGGTGCCCAGCACTGCGATGACCGGCACGCGGTGCCCGCGCCGCTGCGTCACGGCGGTGATGCCGGTGTCGACGCTGCGGTGGGCGGCACGGGTGAGGGTGATGGCTCCCGACTGGTCGCGCAGCACGCCGATCGGCTGGATCTGCGTGGGGGCGTCGACGCTGGCGTGCTGCTCGATGACGGCAGCGGCCATGCCGCCGGCGGCGGCCAGATGGCAGTCGGAGAGCGCCGGCGGGACGACAGCGTGGAACTGATCGGGTGCATAGCGTGCGCCGTAGGCGACGACGATCTCGTCACCGGGGAACAGCAGAGCCTTGCGGGAGTCCGGGGATTCCAGCCGCTTGTGCTGGCCGATCTCCAGCACCCGGGCGAGGACGACATCGCCGGCCTGCGGTGCGTAGTCGGGGTCGGTGATGAGTTCGACGCCGGTGGAGAGCTCGACGAACTGCTTGGCGAAGCGGGTCGAGTACGCCCACTTGGCGCGCTCGAGGCGCTGCCGGAGCGGCTGGGCCGCCGGGGCGGCAGTGGGAGCGGCGGCGGCAACCGAGCGGTCCGCAGCAGCGCTGGTGGCGGGGGTCTGTGCGGGAGTCACCAGAAGCGACATGATTCTCTTCTCAACATTCTCGTCGTGCTGACGGTGGGGTCGCAGCGCCGTCTGGTCGCTGCATGCAGCAGTCAACCGGCCGGTCATGAGGCGGACGTGAAATGCCGATGAGAGGGCTCTCATCTGGAGGTTTTCGAGGCTGTCGGGCAGTTCGAGAAGCGCGAGATTCCGCGGTTCTCACGGGTTCACGCGAGAATCCTGTGACTCTCAGCACACCACTGCCGCGAGTTGGTGCTCGACTGCCGTCCCGGTCCCGAGGCGGTGGTCGCGTGGGTGGGAGGGGAGCTCGCTCAGGGCGCTGGACGCGCGCCGAAGACGCTCGAGCCGATCCGCACGACTGTCGCGCCCTCTTCGATTGCGAGGGCGAAGTCAGCGCTCATGCCCATCGACAGCTCCGTCGCGTCATGTGCCATGATCCCCTCGTCGATGAGCCGGTCGCGCAGCTGGCGCAGATCGGCGTAGCTGGGGCGGATGACCTCGTCGCTCTCTCCAGGCAGCCCGATCGTCATGAGTCCGCGGATCCGCAGCCGGTCGAAAGGTGCCAGCGATTCGATGAGCTCAGCCGCGGCCTCAGGAGCAGCGCCGAACTTCGAATCCTCACGCGAGGTGTTGACCTGGACGAGGATGTCGATCGAGCGGTCGAGGACCTCCAGGCGGTTGTGCAGCTTCTCAGCCAGCGGCAGGTTGTCGACCGACTCGACACACGTGCACGAGTCGACGCGCAGCGTGTGATTGACTTTGTTGCGCTGCAGTGGCCCGATGAGGTGCGTTTCGTGCTCCAGATCAGCTAAGCCGTCGGCCTTGCCGGTCAGCTCCTGCACGCGGTTCTCGCCGATGAGCGTGAAGCCGTGCTCGATCGCGACCCGGATCTTCTCCACCGGCTGCGTCTTCGTCGCCAGCATGATCCGCACATCGTCAGCGGTGCGGCCGGAGCGCTCTGCCGCCTCGGCGGCCTGACCGGCCACCGCATCGAGACGGTCGCGGATCTTTTGAGCATGTTCGGAGGAGAGGGGCTCGGGGCTCGTCGCGGCTGCATCGTTCATGACTCCATGATGGCACTTCTCCTCTCTTTCGTGGCCGCCGTCTCGGATGCCGCTGACACATATGACAGCCGTACGACAGGCAGGTGAGCCGCGGTGGCACAATGAGGGTATGACTGACGCTCCGCGCCTGCGCGCACCTGAACTCACTGGCCGCCGCTGGATCAACACCGGCGGCGCCGACCTCAGCCTCGCCGACCTGCGCGGCAAGGTCGTGCTGCTGGACTTCTGGACCTTCTGCTGCATCAACTGCCTGCACGTGCTCGACGAGCTGCGCCCGCTCGAGCAGAAATACGCCGATGAGCTCGTCATCATCGGCGTGCACTCCCCGAAGTTCGAGTTCGAGCGCACGGTCGAAGCCGTCGACAAGGCCGTCGAGCGCTACCAGGTCGAGCACATCGTCCTCGACGACCCGGACCTTCAGACCTGGCAGGCGTACTCCGCCCGCGCCTGGCCGACACTCGCCCTCATCGACCCCGAAGGCAACCTGGTGGCCTCGATGTCCGGTGAAGGCCACGCTGCCGGGCTCGCCTCCCTCATCGAAGACCTCATCGCAGAGCATGCGGCCAAAGGCACCCTGCGCCGCGGCAACGACCCCTACGTCCCGCCGGCTCCAGTCGAGACCGACCTGTTCTACCCCGGCAAGCTCATCCGGCTCACCACCGGCGAGCATGCCGGCAACCTGCTCGTCGCCGACTCCGGGCACCACTCACTCGTCGAATTCGACCCGACCGGCAGCACCATCCTGCGCCGCTACGGCTCCGGGGACCGCGGTCGGACTGACGGGCCGGCAGGGGCCGCCGAGCTGAGCGAACCCGGTGGCTTAGCCGAACTCCCGGCCGAGCTGGCAGCTGAGGTCGGCTATCACGTCGTCATCGCCGACACCGTCAACCACCTGCTGCGCGGCCTCAACCTCGACACCGGGCAGATCACCACGGTCGCCGGCACGGGTCAGCAGTACATGGTCGGCGCCGTCGACAATGTCACCGGCACCCACGGAGACACCGGCCGCTACGACGGCCCAGCCGATGCGATCAAGCTCTCCAGCCCCTGGGACGTCCACTACGCCGAGACAACCGGCGAGGTCATCATCGCGATGGCCGGCAATCACACCATCTGGTCGTTCAACCCGCAGACCGGCACAATCCGGCTGCTGTCAGGCACGATGAACGAAGGTCTCGTCGACGGGGACGCCGAAACCGCCTGGTACGCCCAGACCTCCGGCGTGGCAGCCGCTTCGGACGGCCGAGTGTGGCTGGCCGACTCGGAGACCTCGGCACTGCGGCTGCTCGACCCGGCCACAGGTGTTGTCGAGTCGAAGCTCGGGCAGGGCCTGTTCGACTTCGGGTTCCGCGACGGGCCCGCCGCCGAGGCGCGCCTGCAGCATCCGCTCGGTGTCACCGAACTGCCCGACGGGTCCGTGGCGATCGCCGACACCTATAACGGTGCGATCCGCCGCTACGAGCCCCGCACCGATGAGGTCACGACGTTGGCCCGCGGGCTCGACGAACCGTCTGACATCCTCGTCCTGCCCGACAGTGACGGCGAGCAGCCGAGCCTGCTCGTCGCCGAATCGGCAGCCCACCGGCTCACCCGGGTCGCCATCCCGGCTGAGGCACAGCATGTCGACGAGGGCGCCCAGCAGACCTCCCGCCCGGCCACCGAGCTCGGCACCGGCACGCTGACCCTCACCGTCGGGTTCAGCGTTCCTGCCGGGCAGAAGCTCGACGACCGGTTCGGCGACCCGACCCACCTGCAGGTCTCGTCAACTCCGCCAGAGCTCATCACCGCAGGTGCCGGCGGTAGCGAAGGTTTGGAGCGGACGATCGAGATCGCCGATGGTATCGACTCCGGTGTCCTGCACATCACCGCCCGGGCCGCGGCCTGCGACGGCCCCGAGGACGGCGAGATCCCGCTGCATGCGGCCTGCCATCTCTACCAGCAGGACTGGGGCATCCCAGTGACGCTGAGCGCTGAGGGCCCGCATGAGCTGCGCCTCGACCTGCGCGGCACCAGCTGATCAGCAGACACCAGCTGAGAACCGAGCTCCGGTCCGTCACCCGCCGAGCTCGGCTCCGCTGTTGGGCTCAACCCGCACCTCATCACCGGTGACGATCACCTCGGCGCCGAGGGTGAACGGCACCTCCTCACGGAAGTCGAACTCGAACCCGGTGACGCTGTCGCGGTAGGTGCCCGACACCTCGGCGACGGCAGGTGAGCGCACGAGCGAGAGCTGCGAACCGGAGCTGCGCAGGCTCACCTGCGGGTCCTCAAGCATCCGCCAGGACACCTCGCCGATGATCTCGTTCTCCGTCTCATAGCCGAAGGTGCAGCCGGTCGGCATGAGCGTCGTCGCCCTCACACAGCCAGCGAGGTGCTCCTCGATCTGGCGCTTCACCTCGGCGGTCAGCGCCGGGGTGGGAGTCGGCTGCAGGGCCACGCCCATATCGTCGGAGCTGCCGGTGACCATCACCTGCTTGACCTCCGAGGTCAGGTACTCGGCGTTGAAGCCGATGTTGTAACCCATCGGGAAGAGCACCGGCACCGGCCCGTCGCCGGCCGGCACGTCGACCCCGTTGACATCGGCGGTGCCTGAGCCGCTGATCTGCAGGGACAGCTGCGGCCACTCATCGAAGGCGATCGCCCAGCGCTCGAACAGCCCCCAGGTCGCAGGCCCCTGCTGCAGGGTCAGATCGGTGGTGCGGGTGGCCGAGCCGAGGTTGTAGCGCACCCGGACACGGGCGGTGTCGCCGTCGCGTTCGGTGTTGGTGATCTGCACGTGCTCGGGAACAGCCGGAGCGCCGGCGAGCACCTTATCGGTCAGGGCGTTCTGCGGGGTGCGCTCGCTGAGCGGCGGGGCGGAGAGCATACCGAGAGCCGCGGCGGCGTCCCCGTCGGCGAGTGCTGCGAAGTAGGCGTCGACGACCCGGGTGGGGGAGTAGACAGTGAGGTTGAGCAGCGGCACGGCGGCTGCGGTGAGCGCGATGATGAGCAGGCCGGCGATGAGCAGCGCGCGTGCGCGCCCGATCAGTCGCCTCATCGCCTGTTCCCTCCGCTCTGCGCCGCAGGCCCGATGAGCGGGGTGCGGCTACTCCACGTCAACAGGATAGGCGTGCATGCGAGAGGTATCGACCTCGATGTGCACCCGCGCGCCGACCCGCACGTTCGCCAGCGTCTCGGCGACAGTGGCCCCGAGCCCGGGGTGCAGGACACCCCACGGTGAGGCTTCCGTGCCCGAGGCGGTGGGCGCCTCGGCATCGGAATTCGGGGCGGATTCGGGGTTGGGGTTGCGGTGGCCCGGATCCCCCGGCGGTGAACGGAAATCGAGCACATCGGCTGTCATCGCCAGGCCCACCTCGGTGTCAGAGGGGGAGACGACGATCTGCAGGCGAGAACCGCGATCGCGGATGCCGACGATGAGCGCTTCGAAGACGGTCTCGGCGGTGAAGACGGGATCGAACTCGTCGAATGACATCGTCGTCGCATCGGTCGGGATGGTGACGAAGACCTTGCCGTCGAGTTCGGTGCGGGCTCGCACCTGTGAGTGCCCGATCGAGAGCCAGCCGCGGCGGGCCAGCCCGGAGAAGACGTTGACCCCGGCGAACGATGCCGCCAGGTTGCTGCGCGGGCTGCGCAGCATGGCCGCCAGTTCACCGGAATCGGCGACCTGGCCCTTCTCGACGACGACCGTCGTTCCCCCGGTGGTCGCGGCGTCGAGGAGGTCGTTGCTGGCCAGGATGAGCCCGAGCCCGAACTCTTCGCACACCCCGAGCAGTCTTCCTCGTACACCTGCTCGAAGGTCGCCGGGCAGGCCGGCGAAGGGGTTGTCCAGGATGGGCCATTGTGCGCCGCTGACGAGCGCTGCCGCCAGATGCAGGCGCACGCGGGTGTCGGGGCCGAGATCACCCAGGCGGGTGCGGTGCAGCCGGTCATAGGAGAGCCCGAAGGCATCCAAGGCATGATCCGGATCGACCGGTTCGGGGCCACCCCGCTGGGGTGTTCCCGAACCGGCGATCCGGCGGAGGTATGCGGTCACGCTGAGCCTGGGTGCCCCGTCAGGCGCCGGCACCACAGCGGTGCCGGGCAGCGCAGCCGCCCTCTCAAGCACATGGGAGACGTCGTCCCGGTCGCCCATGACGACCAGGCGGTCCCCGCGGTCAAGCGGAGCGGAGACGAGCGGTCGCCCGGACACCTCGACTGTGTGGACAGCGAGGTGACCGGGGTCGCGCATCGTCACAGCAGCCTGCCTTCTGAACTCTCAGCTCAGATGTCGGCAGGTCCATTGCCACCGGCGGTGCGGCGGCGGGTGATGACGACAGCGGCTGCGCCGATGACGAGCAGGCCTGCGCCCATTGCCAGTCCGGTCAGCTCAGCACCGGTGCGCGGCAGGTCCGTGCCACCGGAGGTGTCCTTCTTCGTGTCACCGGTCGTCTCATCGCCGACCGACGAGCCGTTGGTGATGACGGTGAAGCTGCCGTGCAGCGCCTGGTCACCGTCGGCTGCGGCGTCGGACGGGTGGACGGTGACGTTGTACTGGCCGAGCACCGGGGTGGTCACGGCACGCACCCGGAAGGCAGCCACGCCGTTGTCATCGGCGGTGACCTCCGTGGTGTACTGCTTGACTTTGCCCTGGGCGTGGTTGACGACCATGGTGACCTTCTGGCCGGGCTCGAAGTTCTCACCGATGATTTTGACGCCGTCCTTGCCGAAGTCGGCAGAGGCGATCTCCAGCGGGTCGATTGTGAGTTTCGGTTCAGCCTTCTTGTCATCCGATTCCGTCGGCTGGCCGGTGGGCACCGGCGACTTGCTCGGGGTCTGCGACGGAGTCTCGGACGGGGTGGCCGAAGGCTCACCGGCCGGGGTCTCCGACGGGGTTTCGGTCGGCTCACCGGACGGAGTCTCGGTCGGCGTAGCCGACGGGGTGGCGGACGGAGTCTCCGACGGAGTGGCGCTCGGCGTCTCTGATGGGGTTTCCGACGGGGTCGGGGTTGACGTCTGCGACGGGGTCGGAGACGGCGCCGCGGTGACGTTGAAGGTGGCGGTCGCCTTCTTATCGGTACCTTCGGCACCTACCTTGACGGTGTAGGTGCCCGGCTTGACGGCGATTTCGAGGGGAGCCTCAGCCTCGTCCTCCCTGGGCGTCTCCGTCTGGGCGTCGCTTTCGCCGGCCGCAGCCGTGGCCGGGCCGTGGGTGGTCGGCACGCCCTTGACGGTGAAGGTGAGCTTGCCGTCCTTGTCGGTGGTGACGTTCGCGTTGACCGTCTGGGGCTCTTCACCCTGCTCGGCCGGGGCCTCGACGGTGACGTTCGTCTTCAGCTCGGGAGAGAACCCCTCGCCCGTAAAAGCGAGTCCGTCGGAGGCGAACGCCTTCTCGTTGACGTCGGCAGCGCCGGCCTTGAGCTCACCGATCTTGACCTCAGGTGCCGCCGGAGTATCCGACGGGGTCTGGGTCGGCGTCTCGGTGGCGGTAGCCGTCGGCGTCGGAGCCGGCGCGTCGGAATCGGAGACGACCTTGAAGGACACCTCGGTCGACTCGACCTTCGAGTCGTTGCCGACGAGCTTGAGCTTGTACTCACCGAGCGGCACCTTGGCGTCACCGGTGGTGGTGAAGTAGTACGAGCCGTTGACTTCACCCTTGTCGTTGACGGTCAGCTTCTTCTCGGCCTTGTACTCGGTTCCGTCGGTTCCGGTGACGGTGACGCTCGCGGTCTTGTCACCGTCGAACCCGCTTCCGGAGAACTTGATGCCCTTGTCCTCGTCGGTGATGTCGGACTGCGTGACAGTCTCGGATTCGACAGTGGCTTCGGGTTTCTTCGTGTCGCCCTGCGCGGGCGGGCTATCGGGCGCAGTGCTGGTGGACGCGACGGCTGGTACGGCAAACATGCCGGAAACCGCTACGGCGACTGCGGGGGCAAGCACAAGACTCTTGGAAGTCTTCACAGTTCGGCCTTTCGGTTGTGGAGGCTACGTCCACGCAGAAGGCGACGAAGTGCGTCCAGGGATGACCCTGGCATTCCCGGCTTCCTTTGGTCACAAAGGGGGAAGGCACCATCGGCGCGGGCGTAATGTCACAACCCACTGTAGAGCATCTGTCCAGCTCTCGGTGAGTTTTCTGTGAACCAGCCCGCTGGAAAGTGACGAAATCGTTGCCAAATCGCGATAGATTGGCAGGGTGACTCTGCTATCTGATCGTGACATCCGCGCCGAGATCGACGCCGGGAACGTGCGTCTGGACCCCTACGACCCGGAGATGATCCAGCCGGCGAGCATCGACGTGTGCCTCGACCGCTACTTCCGGCTCTTCGACAACCACAAGTACTCCGTCATCGATCCCTCCCAGGAGCAGCCGGAGCTCACCCGCTTCGTCGAAGTCGACCCCGAAGGCCCCTTCGTCCTGCATCCCGGGGAGTTCGTCCTCGCCTCGACGCTCGAGCTCATCTCGTTGCCGGACAATATTGCCGCCCGGCTCGAAGGCAAGTCCTCCCTCGGCCGCCTCGGCCTGCTGACCCACTCGACTGCTGGATTCATCGACCCCGGCTTCTCCGGTCACGTCACTTTGGAGCTGTCGAACGTCGCGACCCTGCCGATCACTCTGTGGCCGGGCATGAAGATCGGCCAGATGTGCTTCTTCGCCCTGTCCTCCCCAGCCGAGCACCCCTACGGCTCGGATGCCGCCCGCAAGAACCGCTACCAGGGTCAGCGCGGGCCCACCGCCTCGCGCGCGTTCATGAACTTCCACCGCGCGCCCATGACCGGCAACGGCCCAGACGACTGACACCACCGCCATGAGCGCACCAGCCACTCCCGACCCGCGCAGCCCCGAAGTCCTCGCCGGTGAGCACCTGCTCATCGTCGACGCCGGCCTGGAGGCCAGCGACGTCATCGCGCTGCTGTCGAACCTCTACCCGCGGCTGCCCGAACCCGAGGCGGTGGCACCGGCGACCAGCACCGCACCTGAGGTGCTGCGCTGGCGGATGACCCGCCACTCGGCCCTCAAAGGCCCGATCTACCTGCCGGCCGAGGCCCGCACCCGGCTGGGACTGCCCGACTGGGCCGATGTCGTCTTCGCCCTGTCCTGCCCCCGCGACCGCGAGGACGCCCCACCCCCGGAGTGGTACTCCGATGCCGACGGCCTCGAACGCCACTTCCCCGACGGCCTGCCCGAACGCGAAGAGGGCCGGTCACTGGCCGCGCTCATCGCCCTCGCCCGCCGCCTCCACGTCGCCGTGAGGCTCGCAGACGAGAACGGGCGCACCAACCGGATCATCACCCCGGATCCCGAATCCCACATCGACATCTTCGTCTACTCGCCCTACTGGCTGGCCCCTGACGTGCTGCTGGCCCGGCTGCGCGAACTCGAACCGAGCGCCGACCTGCCCGGCCCGCTGACCCCGGAGCAGGAGGCCCGGGTCAGTGAGCTCATCGGCGCCGGCATCGTCGACCCCGACGAACCCGTCGTGCTCGATGGCTATGAGGTCACCGTCAGCCTCGATGAGCTGGGCCCGGCCGCCGGCAGCATCGCGGTGCGCGTCAGCGTCGAGACCGCTCTGCCGCGCATCGTCACCGAACACCTCGGCGAGACCGCCGTGTGCTACCACCTGACCTGGATCGACACCGACGACCGCCGCTACGACCGGCAGCCCGGCGCATGGCTGTCGAACCTGCGCCGCACCGCCGCCGTGAGGCTCGAGGAGATGGCCGCCTCCGTCATCTCCGGGGCTGCCGGCATCGCCGTCGACGAAAGCGGTTTCCTCGTCACCGAGAACCAGCTGCGCGGCTGACAGGAGGATCTGACGTCGATGCTGACCAGCATTGATCCCCTCGCCGCTTTTCACCGGCATCGGCGGATATGCCAGAATAGAGGCGTGGACCGCTGGGGGTGAGGTGACAGCATGGCAGTGATGACGGGAGCTTTCTTCCTGGCTGCCGTCATCGCCCCGCTGTTCATCCGGTACCTCGGCCGCACCGGCTTCGCCGCGCTCGCACTCGTCCCCGCCGCTGGTCTCGCCCTGTCGCTGTCGCTCGCCCCGCTCATGCTCACCGGCGCCGAGGTGTGGGTTGAGTCCTATCGCTGGATTCCGGCGCTCGACATGTCGCTGGTGTTCCGGATGGACATGCTCTCGTGGATCTTCTCCCTGCTCGTCACCGGTGTCGGGGCGCTTGTCTTCCTCTACTGCGCGCGCTACTTCGATGCCGATGAGCTCAGACTCGGCCGCTTCGCCGGGATCCTCATGGCGTTCGCCGGGATGATGTACGGGCTCATCGTCGCCGATGAGATGCTGCTGCTCTTCATCTTCTGGGAGGGCACGACGATCTTCAGCTACCTGCTCATCGGCCAGTACCACTCCCGGCAGCAGACGAGGCGTGCGGCGCTGCAGGCTCTCATCGTCACCACCGCCGGCGGGCTGTCGATGCTCATCGGGGTCATCCTCCTCGGCAACATCTTCGGCAGCGGCAAGCTCTCCTCGGCCGTCCAGCGCGGCTTCGAGGCCGGCTACCACGACGGTCTCGTCATCGCCGCGATCGTCCTCATCCTCGTCGGCGCCGTCTCGAAGTCCGCGCTTGTGCCCTTCCACTTCTGGCTGCCCGGCGCCATGGCCGCTCCCACCCCCGTCAGCGCTTACCTGCACGCCGCTGCGATGGTCAAGGCCGGCATCTACCTCGTCATGCGCCTGGCGCCGGGCTTCAGCACGATGCCCGGTTGGCATCTCATGCTGCTGAGCCTCGGCATCGCGACGATGTTCATCGGCGCCTGGCAGGCCCTCAAGCAGTACGACCTCAAGCTGCTGCTGGCCTACGGCACCGTCTCGCAGCTGGGCTTCCTCACCATCGTCTCGGCCTTCGGCAGTCGCGACCTCACCACCGCAGCGCTTGCCCTGCTGCTGGCCCACAGCCTGTTCAAGGCGGCGCTGTTCCTCATCGTCGGCATCATCGACCACCGTGCCGGCACTCGCGACCTGCGCAAGCTCTCCGGCTATGCGCACTGCTCACCGCTGCTGTTAGCCCTCACCCTCATCTCGGCTGCCTCGATGGCCGGGCTGCCGCCGACGCTCGGCTTCGCCGCCAAGGAAGCCGTCTTCTCCACGCTGCTGGCCGACGGCTCCAAGGAAGGCGTCATCGCACTCATCGGCGTGACCGTTGGCTCGATCCTCACGGTCGCCTACTCCGCCCGCTTCGTCTGGGGTGCCTTCTCCGTCAAGCCCGGCGTCGAACCGGTCGACCCCGGATCCGACAGCCCGCTGCTCATCAGCTCCCCGGTGCTGCTGACCGCATTGACCCTGATCGGCGGCTTTGCCGCCTCGTCCGTTGACCGGCTCATCAGCCCCTGGACCAGCCAGCTGCCGGTGACCGGCAGCGGACAGCCCTACCATCTGGCGCTGTGGCACGGGCTGGAGCCGGCACTGCTGTTCAGCCTTCTCATCATCGGCCTGGGTCTTGTGCTGTTCGCCTTCCGCACCCGGGTCAGGTCCTTCCAGGCGGCGATGCCCGACGGACTCGACTTCCACCGCGGCTACCGCTGGACCGTCAGCTGGCTTGAGTCCTTCGCTGCCGGCGTCACCGCCCGCACTCAGCGCGGTTCGATGCCGTTCTACCAGGGCGTGATCTATCTGTTCGCGATCGTCACGATCGTCATCGCCCTCATCCTCAACGACACCTGGCCCGCCGAGGTCAGCTTCACCGACTCCTGGCTCCAGCTGCTCATCGCCAGCGCCCTGATCATCGGCGCAATCGCCGCAGCGACTGCGGACAAGCGCTTCGCCGCCGTCGTCGTCGTCGGCGTCACCGGCTATGGCATGACCGTGTTCTTCGCCCACCAGGGCGCACCCGACCTGGCACTGACCCAGGCGCTCGTCGAGACCATCACGATCGTCGTCTTCGTCCTCGTGCTGCGCCGCCTGCCGGCCCGCATCGGCCGCTCAGCCGGTCGCCTCTCACCCTCACTGCGGGCGCTCATCGGCGCCGGCTTCGGCATCACCATGATGGTGGTGGCCTTCGTTGCGTTCAGCGCCCGGGCCGACGCCTCGATCGGTGACATGTTCCCGCGCCTGGCCTACGAGATCGGCCACGGAACCAACGTCGTCAACGTCACCCTCGTCGACATCCGCGCCTGGGACACCCTCGGCGAACTCTCCGTCGTCGTCGCCGCGGCCACCGGCGTCGCAAGCTTCATCTTCGTCCGCAGCCGTGAAGGCACCCTGCAGCGCATCGACGCAAACCGGCCCAGCGTCTTCTCTCGCCTCTACCGTCCCGTCGAGGACGATCTCGCTCCGGCGTGGGCGCTGGCGGATGAGAAGGAGAGCTCCGAAGAGCGCCGCAGCGCCTGGCTGCTGGCTGGACGGACCCTGTCGCCGGCCAACCGATCGATCATGCTCGAAGTCATCGTCCGGCTCATCTTCCACGCTGTTGTCGTGTTCTCCGTCTATCTGCTCTTCGCCGGACACAATCTGCCCGGCGGCGGCTTCGCCGCAGGCCTCGTCGCCGGTCTGGCGCTGGCGCTGCGCTATCTGGCCGGTGGCCGCTACGAACTGGCAGAGGCCGCTCCGGTCGACGCCGGCAAGCTGCTGGGCCTCGGTCTGGTCTTCGCCGCCGGCACAGCGGTGGGCGGGCTCCTCTGGGGCAGCACCGTCTTCGACGCGGCATGGTTCGACGTCAAGATTCCCGTCATCGGGGAGATCCACCTCGGAACCTCGCTGCTGTTCGACATCGGCGTCTACCTCATCGTCATCGGCCTCATGCTCGACATCCTCCGCAGCCTCGGCGCCGAGGTCGACCGCCACCACGAAGTCGATGAGCGGCGGCTGGCCGAATCGCTGTCCACCGAACAGGCCCGACCGGACACCCAGCAGCTGCACACGCTGCTGGGCCGGATGGACGATGTCGACGTCGACGGCGGAGCATCGGGAGGGCGACTGTGAGTCCCTCGATCGTCATGCTGCTGGCTATGGGCGTCATGTACGCCTGCGGCATCTACCTCATGCTCGACCGGTCCCTGACCCGCGTGCTGCTCGGCTTCATGCTCATGGGCAATGCGACCAACGTGCTCATCATGCTCACCGCCGGCCCACCCGGGCGCCCGCCGCTGACCGACGGGCAGAACCTCTCCGCCGCCGGCATGTCCGACCCGCTGCCGCATGCACTCATCCTCACCGCCATCGTCATCACCTTTGCGATGAGTGCGTTCCTGCTCGCGATGATCTACCGCTCCTGGCGACTGGTGCGCAATGAGAACCTCGAAGACGACATCGAGGACATCCGCATCGCCTTGGCCCAGGGCCGTGACAGCGCCGAGGAAGCCGGCACCAGCGGCGAATACGACGACACCGAATTCGGTGACGAAGCCCAGTCGCCGATCCCCGGTGCCCTCGACCTCGATGAGGAGGATGAGCGCTCATGAGTCTGGCCATGCTCATCCCTCTGCCTGTCCTGCTGCCGCTCATCGGCGCCGGCATCACCCTCATGCTCGCCGGCCGCGCGCGCGCTCAGGCGGCCATCACCATCATCACGCTGCTGGCCGTGCTCGCCATCGACGTCGTCCTGCTCATCGGCGTCGACGCCCGCGCCACCCAGGCATTGGCCGTCGGCGGCTGGGAGCTGCCCTTCGGCATCGCGCTCGTCGTCGACCGGGTCTCAGCGCTCATGCTCGTCATCTCAGCGATCGTGACCTTCGGCGTCCTCCTCTACGCCGTCGGCGAAGAGATGGCCGACACCTCAAACGAGACGCCGGTCAGCGTCTTCTATCCCGCCTACCTCATTCTGTGCGCCGGTGTGGCAGCAGCGTTCGTCACCGGCGACCTGTTCAACCTCTACGTCGGCTTCGAGATGCTGCTGGCGGCCTCGTATGTGCTGCTGACCCTCGGCTCGACCGGTGAGCGGATCCGGGCGGGCGTGACCTACATCGTCATCTCGCTGGTGTCCTCGATCATCTTCCTCTCGGCCATCGGCCTCATCTTCGCCGCGACCGGCACCGTCAACATGGCCCAGCTGTCCGAGCGGATCGGCCGGCTGCCGGAAGACGTCCAGCTGATTCTGCACATCATCCTGCTGCTGGGCTTCGGCATCAAAGCCGCGGTCTTCCCGCTGGCGTTCTGGCTGCCGGACTCCTATCCGACGGCCCCCGCCCCGGTCACCGCCGTATTCGCCGGGCTGCTGACGAAGGTCGGCATCTACGCGATCATCCGCACCGAAACCGTCATCTTCGCAGAATCCGACCTGCGCGTACCGCTGCTGGTCATCGGCGGGCTGACGATGCTCGTCGGCATCCTCGGTGCGATCGCCCAGTCGGAGATCAAGCGGATGCTGTCCTTCACGCTCATCTCCCACATCGGCTACATGATCTTCGGCGTCGCCATGGGCACCGTCGAAGGACTGACTGCTGCGATCTTCTACACCCTGCACCACATTCTGGTGCAGACCGCGCTGTTCCTGGCCATCGGGCTCATCGAGCAGCGCGCCGGCTCCACCTCGATCCGCAAGCTCGGCGGACTCGGTGTGCTCGCTCCCTGGATCAGCCTGCTGTTCTTCATTCCCGCTCTCAACCTCGCCGGCATCCCGCCCTTCTCCGGGTTCATCGGCAAGGTCGCGCTCTTCACCGCCGGCTTCGACACACGCGATTGGCTCATCTTCGTGCTCATTGGCGCGGGCACGCTCACCAGCCTGCTGACCCTCTACGTCATCGGCAAGACCTGGAACCTCGGTTTCTGGCGCGACCCCGACGACGTTGAAGAGCCCACCGAGGAACTCGTCACCGAATTCAAGGAACGCCGCGCGGCCCTGGCCGACGGCCGCCGCTGGACCTCGTCCATCACCTCGGATCCGACAATGGTCTTTGCCACCACCCTCATCGTCGCCGTCAGCGTCTCGCTCACGCTCATCGCCGGCCCCCTGTGGGACGTCTCGTCCCGGGCAGCGGAGAACCTGCGCGGACCCAACACCTACATCACCTCTGTGCTCGATCTGCGAGGTGACCGATGAGTCCCCAGCGGATCCTCTCTGCAGAGCGCAAACCCACCTTGGGCCAGCGGCTTCGCTGGTTCTTCCGCCTGCCCAGTCGGGAGCACTGGCTGCTGCTCGCCGGTCTCATCGCCCTATGGGTGATGCTGTGGGACGATGTCAGCGTGCTGACGGTCGGCACCGGGCTTATCATCGCCTGGACAGTCAGCCGCATCTTCTATCTGCCGCCGGTGGAGTTCTCCGGTCGCATGAACGTCTGGTACGTCATCGTGTTCATCGCCTGGTTCACCTGGTCGATGGTCAAAGCCTCGATCGAAGTGGCGTGGCTGTCGGTGCGCCCGGCGAAGGTGCGCGCCGGCAGTCTCGTCGCCATCGACCTGCACACCCGCTCCGACCTGCTCATCACGCTCGTCGCGCTCGTCGCCGGACTCATCCCCGGTTCCTTCGCCACGGAGATCAACCGAGCCCGGTCGACGATCTACCTGCATGTGCTCAACTGCGCAAGCGATGAGGACGTCGAAGAGGCCAGAGCCCTGGCCTACCGCATCGAATACCATCTCGTGCGCGCCATCGGCTCCGCCCACGACATCGCGATCCTCAACGACTGGCGGCAGGAGAACGGACAGCGGCCGGTGCTCGAACACCTGTCGATCTCCCAGCGGAGGAGGAAGCGCCCATGACGATCGTCGCCGTCATCGCCGGTCTGCTCTTCGCAGCCGCTTTTTACATCACCGTCACCCGCATGATCAAGGGGCCTTCGATCCTCGACCGGATGATCTCCACCGACGTGCTGCTGGCCACCATGCTGTGCGGATTCGGCGGCTTCATCGTGGTCACCGGCCGCACAGACCTGCTGCCGGTCATGCTCGCGCTCGCCTCCCTCGGCTTCGCCGGCTCGGTCGCGGTGTCCCGCTACGTCAGCCGCTCGGAGTCCCGCACCCCGGTCATCGGTGAGTCCCGCGGCACCGCCAAGGCCCACGAGCGTGCGCTGTCGGAATCGAATGTTCCCGGCCGGCACCAGGTCGGTCCGCTGTTCGCCTCCGACGCCGAGGCGGTGGTCGAGCACTCCGCCGCCGAAGCCCTTGCAGACGGCGACGTCGGCGAGGACGTCGTGGAGCTGCACGATCCGGCAGTCGATGCTGACGAGTCGAACGGAGATGAGAATGATCGCTGACATCCTCTCCGGAGCCCTCCTCATCGGCAGCGCAGCGCTGTCGCTGGCCGCATCCATCGGGCTGCTGCGCTTCCCCGATCTCATGAGCCGTCTGCACGCAGGATCCAAGCCGCAGATCCTCGGGCTCATCCTGATGATGGTCGCCATCAGCATCCAGCAGTTCCACTGGGGCGTCATCACCACCCTGCTGCTCATCGTCACCCTGCAGATGGTCACCACTCCGGTCGGCACGCACATGGTCGGCCGCGCCGGCTACCGCACCAAGCACCTGCGCCGCTCGATGCTCTATCGCGATGAGCTCTCCGATGCCGTGGCGCTGGCTGAGGAGCGCGACGCAATCGAGCACGAACGCCGGCAAGACGGCTAAAGTTCGGGATAAGAGCAAATCTGAGCCAAGCGAAGGATCTCCATGACTGCGCAGCCCGGTGTCGACAACCGTCCCGTTGTCGTCCTCGCCGACGACGAACCCGATGTGCTCGGTGCCGTCGCCCCGTTCCTGGAACGCTCCGGCCTGCGGGTCATCACCGCACCCGACGGCAAACTCGCCCTTGACGAGATCCGCCGGCACAAACCCGACGTCTGCGTCCTCGACGTGCTCATGCCCGGCGCTGACGGCCGCGAGGTGCTGCGCATCCTGCGCCGTGAGGAGAACTGGGTGCCGGTGCTGCTGCTCACCCAGGTCGGCGAAGCCGTCGAACGCGCCATGGCACTCGAAGAGGGTGCTGACGACTACCTGAACAAGCCCTTCGACCCGCACGAACTCGTCGCCCGCATCCGCGCGGTGCTGCGCCGCACCCGCCACGACGGCCCGCCGCTGGCCACCGCCCCGGTGCTCGTGTCGACCTTCGGGCTGCGCCTGGACCGCACCTCGCGGCGCGTGTGGCTCGGCGACCGCGAACTCGTCATCACGCCCAAGGGCGTGACACTGCTCGAATACCTCATGGTCCACCGCGACGAGCTCATCGAACGCCAGCGCCTGCTCGAGGTGCTGTGGGGCTTCGACGACGCCGTCGGCACCCGTGCGGTCGACTCCCGGGTCGCCGAGCTGCGCCGCGTCCTCGGCGAGGACGCCTCGAACCCGCGCTGGATCGGTACCGTGCAGGGCCGCGGTTACCGGTTCGTCGCCGAGGTCACCGGCGCTGAGAACGCGAGGCCGTGATGAACCAGTTCCTCATCTTCGAGATCCGCATCTGGCTGCTGCTCATCCTGGTGCTGCTCCTCCTCGGCCTGCTCGCAGGCGCGTTCTTCTACCTGCGCCACCTGCTGCGCAAACGCGAAGCCGCCCTGCGGGCTGAGGAGCGGGCTCGGGCCGAACACGAAGCACTGGCCAACCGCAACCGGATGCTCATCCGCCTCGACCACGAACTGAAGAACCCGCTGACGGCACTGCGCACCTCGGCGGCGACGATCCGCGAACTCGTCACCGAACCGGTTGCCTCATCCAGTGAGATCGAACCGGTCGCCCGGCAGATCGACACCTCCTCCCGCCGTGTGGCCCGCCTGCTGGCCGATCTGCGCAAGCTCGCCGACATCGAATCCCGCGAGATCCACTACCAGCGGGTGAATATGGATCAGCTCATCCACCAGGCCGTCGAAGACGCCCGCACCGCACCCGGTGCCGAGGACCGGATGATCATCGCCACCGTCGCCCGCGCCCCCTGGCGGCTGCCCGATGTGGCTGGTGAAGAGGACCTGCTGATGTCAGCGATCATGAACCTGCTCGGCAACGCCATCAAATACTCCACCGACACCGACGTCATCGAGCTGCGCGCCAATGAGCAGGTCATCAACCAGCACCGCTGGATCGTCATCGAAGTCGCCGACACCGGCATGGGCATCCCCGCAGCCGAACAGGCCACCGTCTGGGATGAGCTCAGCCGCGGCCAACAGGTCCGCGCCGTCGCCGGCTCCGGCATGGGGCTCTCGCTCGTGCGCTCGATCATCAGCCGCCACGGCGGTTCGGTCTCCCTGCTGAGCCAAGAGGGCCAGGGCACCTCGGTCCGCCTCGTGCTGCCGGTGCTCGGCGAAGCACAGCAGCCGGTGGCCCCGCAGGACTACGACGGTGCGGCAGCCGTGGCCGGCTCCCGGCCGGTCGAACCGGTCAACGCCAACAAGGCCGGCCGCGCCGACCAGTCCTTCCGCCCGCCCCGCGCCCCATCCGAGGCCGAACTCGGCCGGATGCTCGGCACCCCGCGCCGCGGATCGAAGCGCCGCCTGCAGAAGGTCGACGGCCAATGGCACGACACCGCCACCGGTGAGACGCTGGGCAACAACGGCCAGCAGCAGCCGATGCCCGGCAGCCAGCCAGGTCCCTACGGCCCGCCGCCACAGCAGGGGATGCCGCCCCAGCAGCCCGGCGGACAGCGCTCGCCGTTCGCCCCGCCGCGGCCTGCGCAGCAGCCCGTCGGATCCCAGCCGGTCGGATCCCCGCCACCGCAGGCCCACGCCCCGCAGCAGCCGCAGACCGGGCAGCAGCCGCAGACCGGTCCCGGCCCGCAGCAGCGTGGCTCGGGCCCGCAGCCGTTCGGTTCAGGCCCGCAGCCGTTCGGTTCAGGCCTCCAGCCCCAGCCGCACACCGGCCCGGGTCAGCAGCCGCAGTCCGGGCAGCAGCCCCAGCAACCGCAGACAGGCCCCGGCCCGCAGCAGCACGGCTCCGGCTCACCGCAGCCGCCCGCCCACTGACACCCGCTCGCCCCACGACACTGGAGACGCCGTGAGAACACACCGCACACCTCGGGCCCGGCACCGCCGCCCCCTGCGTGCGCTCGCCGCAGCGAGCGCAGTGGCGGTGCTGCTCTCCGGCTGCGGGCTGGTGGGCATCCGCACCTCCGATGAGCCCGGCGCGCCGCTGGGCATCGCCGTCGCCCCGACCCAGGGACCCGCACCCGAACCGACCGAGACCGGCCCGCAGATCCCCGAGGGCTGGAAGATGCACCGGGCGGATTTCGCCGGCGAGTGCGCCTCCCGGCTCGAGGTCGCGCTGCCGCCGAATGCCAAACCGGCGCCGGGCTCTGAGCGCGGCAGGTACATCTTCTACACCTTCGGGTCCCCCGATGAGCAGATGACGATGCACATCACCTGCGAGGAGAGCTTCCGGCAGTCGCCGCAGGAGGAGCTGCAGTTCAAGAAGGAATACGAGTTCGACTACGGCGACACCAACGGCAAGAAGCTCGCCGACCGCGACATCCGGGTCAAGAACGGCGCCGGCTGGGCGTACAAGTCCGAACTCGGTGCCTCAGCGATCCAGTTCATCGGCACCGACGCGGAATCAGGGTACGGGTTCACCGTCCACGCCTCGCATCAGGCTGAGGGCCGGATGGAGACCGTCAGCGTCAACACCGCAGCAGGTGACGGGAATCCGGCCTCTGTTGAGACGGCTGAGAAGATCGTCCAGCACGTCTTCCTCGAACATGAACAGCTCATCATCCCCGACTGGCAGTAACCGCCTCCGAGGATGTGGGTCTGAACTTCGGCCTGAGCCTCAGTCCCGTTCGCGGATCGCCGTCAGCCCTGCCGCCAGCGCGGCCTGGTAGGTGAAGATGTCGCCGGCGAGCGAGATGACCGAATAACCGCGTTCCAATGCTGCGGCGCTCAGCTGCTCGGAGGTGGAGAAGATCCCAGCGGCCGTGCCGGTCGCCTTCGCTGCCGCGGCGACCGTGTCGAGGGCGGCGAGGAACTCCGGGTTGGTGAAGTCCCCGGGCCTGCCGAGGTTCGTCGACAAGTCCAGTGGGCCGACGAAGAGCACATCGACACCCTCGACCGCGCCGATCTCCTCGGCAGCTTCGACCGCAGCCGGGGTCTCGATCTGCGGCAGGAACATCACCGACTCATTCGCCGCCGCCTGCTTGTCCGCCGGAGCGCCGGGGGAGTAGAGGTCGTGGGCGATGCCGAAGGCGCTGCCGCGCCGGCCGGCCGGCGGGAAGTGCATCCACGCGGCGATCTCCGCGGCCTGCTCAGCCGTGTCGACATAGGGCATCATGATCCCCTCGGCCCCGGCATCGAGCGCGGTGGAGACGAGATGCTGGCTGTGCCCGGCGACCCGGACGAAGGAGGCGATGTCTTCGCGGCGGGACACGGCGAGGGCCGGGCGGATCGCATCGAGTGACCAGCCGGTGTGCTCGAGATCGTAGAGCACCCAGTCCGCTCCGGCCCGAGCGCAGATCGCCCCGATGCCCGGGGTGGCGAATTCGAGGATGAAGGTTCCCAGCGCTGTCTTGCCCGAGGCGAGGCGCTCACGCACATGTGCGGTCGTCATGACCTCAGCGTATCCGCCGCGATCAGGGGAGCATATGCGTGTGCCACGATGTGAATTCTGAGCATTTCCCCCCACCGCACTCCCGGCCAACGCTGGTAGCGTTTCGCCCATGACTCTTTCCGACACTCCCGCATCCCCGGGCATCAGCATCGACGCGCTGCTCGACGCCCACCGCCTCAACGGCCTGGCCGCCAACCCCACCGGCGGTGCCGTCGCCCTCGTGCAGACGGTCCAGCAGGCTCCCGCCGCCGAGGCGGAGGAGACCGGCGAGACCGCAGGCCGCGACGACGCGGCTGGCGATCCGGCCGCCGGTGACTACCTCACCGCCCTCTACTCCGTCGATGAGGCGCCTGTGCGGCTGACATCGCCGCTCGCCTCGGTCGGAGCCGCCAGCGTCGACGATGACGGCAATGTGTGGTTCATCGCCAAGCGCGCCAACACCGCCGACGACGCAGCCGAAGACGCCAGCCTGTGGAAGCTGCCTGCCCGCGGCGAGGCCATCCAGATGGCCACCCGCCCCGGCGGCTTCTCCTCCGTGGCCGTGCGCGGTGCAACCGTGCTGGCTACCGGCCCGATCGTCCCCGGCGCTGAGGATGAGAAGACCCACGCCGAGCTGTACGGCAAGCGCAAGGCCCACAAGATCACCGGCATCCTGCACGACTCCTTCCCCATCCGCCGCTGGGAAACCGACCTCGGACCCGACCGCGACGGCCTGCTCATCGCCGACCTCGGCGACATCGCCGATGACGGGACGCTTTCCTTCCGGCACGGACCGGTGCCCGCTGGCCGGATCACCGGGGTCGAACTGGCCGCCGACGGCAGGCTTGCCATTCTCGACGTGCGGCATCTGGAGGCCAAGACGACCGATGCCACCGACATCTGGCTCGTCGACATCGCCTCCGGTGAGACCAGCGTGCTGCTGCGCTCAGCACACCCGACCGACTACACCGCAGAAGCGCTCAGCCCCGATAACCGGTTCGTCGTGGTGAGCGAAGAGTCCGCGTGGACCCCGGAGTCGAACCTGCAGATGCGGCCGCTGCTCGTCGAACTCGCCACCGGCACCACCCGCCGGCTGTGGCCTGAGGGCGACCAGTGGTACTCCATCACCTGGCTCGATGACACCACACTGCTGGCGACCTCGGACTACCGCGGCCGCGGAGCCGTGTGGATCGGCGGACTCGATGACGCCGAACCTCGCCTGCTGGCAGGCGGGGACGATCAGCCGTACCACTACAGCAATCTCGTCACCACGCCCGAGGGGGTGCTCGCGATCCGCTCCTCGGTCGCCGAAGCCCCGCATCTCGTGTCTATCGACACCGCGACCGGCGACGTCGCGGTGCGCACCAACCCTGCCGATGACCTGAAACCTGCCGGCCGGCTCGAAGAGGTCACCACGACCGCCGCCGACGGCACCGAGATCCGCGCCTGGCTCGCCCTGCCAGCCACCGCCTCGGGAACGGCAACCACTGCCTCGGGAACGGGGGCCAGCGCACCCTACCCGCTGGCCGTGTTCGTCCACGGCGGGCCGTGGGGGTCCTGGAACTCCTGGACCTACCGCTGGAACCCGTGGCCCTTCGTCGCAGCCGGCTATGCGGTGCTCATGCCGGACCCGGCGATCTCGACCGGATACGGGCAGGCCTTCATCGACCGCGGCCAGCAGGAGCTCGGCGGCGCCCCCTTCGACGACGTCATGGCACTGACCGACGCGACGATCGCCCGCGACGACATCGACGAGACCCGGCAGGCGCTCGCCGGCGGCTCCTACGGCGGGTATCTCGCCAACTGGGTCGCCGGTCACACCGCAGACCGGTTCCGCTGCATCGTCACCCACGCCTCCCTGTGGGACGTCACCACGATGGGTGCGACGACCGACAACGGCTCATGGGCGCTGGCGATGGCCGAGCAGGCGCAGACGTACTCGCCGCACCTGTATGTGCGCGACATCGAGGTGCCGGTGCTCGTCATCCACGGCGACAAGGACTACCGGGTGCCGATCGGGCAGGGCCAGCAGCTGTGGTTCGACCTGCTGACCTTCTCCAAGACCCCGCTCGATGCGCACGGAAACACCCAGCACCGGTTCCTGTACTACCCGAATGAGAACCACTGGATCCTCGGACGCGGCAACGCCCGCCAGTGGTACCGGGAGTTCATCGCCTTCCTCAACCAGCACGTGACCGGCGCATGCGCGCGGATTCGCAGACTGCCATGACGACCAGCCCCGCTCCCGAACCCCAGCGCACGACCCACCGCCGGCGCGCATACGCCGGCGCGTGGGCGGTGCACCTGTTCACCCTCTCCGGGTTCCTGTGGGCGCTGCTGGCGATGCTCGCCCTGCTCGACGGGCATATCGGCTGGATGTGGCTGTGGCTGGGCATCGCCGCGCTCATCGACGGTGTCGACGGGTTCCTCGCTCGCAAAGCCCGCGTCAAGGAGATCGCCCCGTGGTTCGACGGTACCGTCGTCGACATCGTCGTCGACTACCTGACGTGGACGTTCATCCCGGTGCTGTTCATGCTCATGCACCTGCCGCTGGGTCCCAAGCCGGTGGCGATCGGGCTGGCGGTGCTCATCCTCGTGTCCTCGATGTTCTGCTACGCCAATGAGAACTGGAAGTCGACCGACTACTACTTCATCGGCTTCCCGGCAGCCTGGAACGTCATCGCGGTGATGCTCTATGTGCTGGCCCTGCCGGCATCGCTCACCATCGCCGCGGTGCTCGTGTTCGTCGTGCTCACCCTCGTGCCGACGCATTACACGCACCCGTTCCGGGTCGAACGGTTCATGGCGCTCAACATCATCTCGGTGCTCGTGTGGATGGGGGCGACCGCCTGGATGGTCGCGATCTACCCTGCGCGCCCGGTGTGGCTGCTCGCAGCGTTCTGGCTCTCCGGCGGCTGGTTCGCCGCGACCTGCATCCTGCGCGATATCCGCGGCCGCAGCGCCCGCAGCACCGCCGAGGCCGTCGAGTAGCTAGAACCGTTCGGAGAGGCCCTTCCGCGTCGGCGCGCGGCCGCCGAGTCGCCATTTGACGATCCGGTTACGCTGCCAGCGGGAGGCCTCGAGCAGGCAGGTGAAGACGATGAGGCCTGCGACGATGAGGATGACGTAGAGCGGGTACTGATCGCCCTTGAGCCAGAAGTACACGTACGGGGCGGTGAAGGTGATGATGGCGACGATCGTGCCGAGCAGCCGGGTGATCCGCTGCCGCCCGGCGACCATCGCGATGACACCCCACGTGTACGGGATCGCGGTGACGAGGTCGATCGTCCACAGCACCCACAGCTGACCCTTGAACTGGGAGACGAACGACACCGGCAGCGCCCGCAGCGCTGAGTACACCAGCACCACGAAATAGGCGATGACCTTCGGGCTGCGGAAGAACCGGCGCGGCCAGGACCGTTCGATGATCGGGGCGGCGGTGCGGCGCAGCGCGGCCAGGCTGCGGCGGGTCAGGGTCAGCGCATCGGTGCCGGTGCCGGCAGCCCGGACGAACGCCTGCTGGGCAGGTGAGCCGTCCGCCCATGTGCGCACCCAGTTCTCGGGATTGAGCGCCACCGGCACGCACCCGTTGTCACCGGCCCCAGCGACATGGAGCACGTTCGCCCCGAAGGCCTCCTGCAGCCGGGCGACCTGCCCGGCGTCGATCGAAGCCAGCCACAGCAGCTGGCGGCGCTGCAGTGCCTGCCGCAGGGCAGCGGCCAGCGTGGTGGCCAGCGGGTCGTCAGCGGCGATCGCCTCGGCGGTCAGCGTGCTGGCGGAGATCTCGGACAGCTGCGGGACCTCGATCGCGTTGGCTGGGGTGAGGTCGCCGAGGCGGTCGGCACCGGAGATCTCGATGAGGGTGGCGGCGTCCATCTCGAAGCGCCGGCACAGCGGCAGGTCGGCTGCGCTGTAGGAGGCGATGAGCTGAAACCAGGGGGATCGGGTCACGTGTGGAATTCTCGCATGCGGCCGGTGGCGGGCCTTTCGGCAATTCTGCGGCCAGGGCTTCTCAGAGCCACCCGGCCCGCTTGAACAGCCAGAACAGGAACCCGGAGCCGGCGACCATGAGCCCGAGCGCGAACGGATAGCCGAAGATCCAGTGCAGTTCGGGCATCGTGTCGAAGTTCATGCCGTAGGTGCCGGCGACCAGTGACGGGAAGAAGAGGATGCCGGCCCAGCCGGAGATCTTCTTCATCTGCTCGTTCTGCTGGATCGACAGTTCGTTCATTCGCCGCATGTCCTCGTTCTGCGCCTCGGAGATGAGCGTGGAGTTGAAGGTGAACAGCTCGCGCAGGACGCTGCGCAGCCGTTCGACGCGCTCGTTGACGCTGTGGATGTGGTCGGCGACGTCGCGCAGGCCGCGCTGCAGTTCGGCCGGCACGGTGTGCACGACAAGCGAGTTGAATAGCGTGTCGATGACCCCTTCGAGCGGTTTGACCGCCCGGTCGAGCTCGATGAGCTCGCGGGAGAGGTGGTAGATGTCCTGCGACTGCGCCGGGGTGCCGGTGAAGATCCGCTCTTCGAGGTCATCGGTCTGGTCTTCGAGGATCGCCACGACCGGCAGGTAGTTGTCGACGATGCGGTCCATGACGCGGTAGAGCGCCGAGAACTGCGGGAACCCGGAGAACCGGGTGTCGGATTCGAAGACCTCGCGGACGTTCTGCGTATCGAGCAGCGTGCCGTGCCGGATGACGATGATGAACCGGGCGCCGAGGAAGATGTGGATCTCACCGACCTTGATGTCGACCGACTGGGCCTCCGCCGGCTCGCTGGCACCGGCACCGCCTGTATCCCTGGCACCCCCGGCTGCGGCACCGGTCTGCGCATCGGTCAGCCCGGCCGGGGCCTGCGGCCGGTTGCGGCGGATGACCGCCGGGCGCAGCACGACGAATTCGGTGGAGCCGTAGCGTTCGTACTTCGGCCGCTGATGGGCTTCGATCGCGTCCTCGATGGCCAGCGGGTGCAGGGAGAACGCCTCGGCCAGCTCGGTGAGGTCCTCATGGGTCGGCCGGTACATGTCGATCCACAGGAACGGCCGCTCCTCATCGGATTCCTCGGCCGCGGCCAATGCCCGGGCGGCCTCGCGGATCGAGGTCATCGAGGCGACCTCGACGTGATCGGAGTAGAGGACGAAATTGTCGTCGCGCCGGTGTCCTAGATGTTCGGAGGCGAACCGGTAGGTGTAGCGCAGATCGGCCATCGTCCCTCCTTGGTGTGCGTGCGCGGTGACTATGCTTGAAGCCATGGACGCACTCATGCTCATGAACACCGCCGGCAGCGGCGACGCCCTGTCTGAGATCTCTGCACAGCTTACCGAAGTTCTCAACCGGGCACGTGTGGCTGACGGCGTGGTCGCTTATCTGCGTGCTCCCGCGCCCGAGGCGGGGGCCGGTTCGGGTGCGGATGCAGACTCCCCGGCCGGTGGCCTCGGGCAGACCGAGGATGATCTGGCGCTCAGTTCAGAGGTCGCCGATGCCTTCGACGGCATCGACGACCTGGCAGCCGGGCTGCATGACCTGGCGATCGACCGGCTCATCATCGGAGGGATCGATGTCGACCGGTCGGTCTATCACACCGCGATGGCCGGGCTGGCGTGCAACTTCGACGTCGTCGTGCTCAAAGACGGCGTCATCGCAGCCGATGGCCAGCCGGTTGACTGGGCGGACGCGGCAGCCGGCGACGGCGCGGTGCTTTCGGATGCCGCGCAGACGTGGCTGCGGATGTGATCAGCCCTGCCGTGCCTTCAGGCGCGGGTTCTTCTTGTTGATGACATAGGTCTTGCCCTTGCGGCGCACGACCTGGGAGCCGGGCTGGTTCTTCAGGGAGCGAAGCGAATTGCGGACCTTCATGATGGTGCCTTTCTGTAGCTGATTCTTCCGTGCTGACTGTTCGGTGCTGGTGGTTCAGTGCTGGGACAGGTGGTCGGGCAGCGCCGGCTGGGAGCGCACCGCCTCAGCCAGCAGGCCCGCCCAGTCCTGGGCGTACTCGCGTGGGGCGGTGAGCGCGATGCGCGAGCACCGGTCTCCGTGGTGCGGATGCCAGTGGCACAGCGCGTCGATGACCTGCGGATCTGAGCTGTGATGGCAGGCGAGCACCGCTGATGGTGAGGAGAACGCCGGGGCGAACCACTGGCCGTCCTCCTCCATCCACACCTGTGAGCCGATCCCGCACACCCGCACGCGGGTCTCGGGCCTGGAGTCGACCCACACGGTGCCGCGGATCCGGCAGGCCCCGGCGGCCGCCTCGGGCAGCAGCCGGCAGAAGCGCTCAGCATCCAGCTGTCCGTGAGCGGACACGACCCGGGTGACGAAGTGCGTACCCTCCCCGGTCAGGCCCACCCGCATGGGGCCGGCGGCGGGGGCGGGCAGGAACTCGGCGGCAGGCCCGAAGGCCGGGCAGCCGAGGTGGATGAGCAGCTCCCGGGTGCGCTCACCCAGGACGTGCCGGGCGGTGAGCACGCTGGCGTGCTCGACGGCGACAGCGGCGAGTTCGGCGTGACCGGTGAGTGCACAGTCAGCCGACTCCTCCAGCCCGTCGGTCGACCACAGCAGGTCCTCGAGGCCATCGAGGCTGCCGTGCAGCACCGTCCGCCCGATGCGCACATCCTCGAGGTGGCTGGTCAGAGTTGAGCGCAAGCGGCCGATGTGCAGCCACCACGGGATGATGACCTCGAACACCTCGGTCGTGTGGGAGAGCCGCTCGAGCACCTCGACAAGCTCATGGGCGAGCGCGCACACCGTGCACGCACGCGGCTCGGTGCCCTCCGCCTCGTCACCGGTGAGCGCCGGACCCCAGTCGCGGGTGTCGACGACATACCCGCGGTGGCGCGGCAGCCGCACCCGCACCGGGGCATGCCCGGGCTGCGGCGGCAGCTGATGGTGAACGTTGACGAGCATGACCGACACAGTAGGCGCCGGGTGCTCATAAGCACTAATGGCAATAGGCTCATGCGTCCGCGCCGAGCCGGTGAGGTCAGCAGCGGCGGGACCGCGGGATGAGACGCGCCTGCCCCGCATCGGGCAGATGCGGGGCAGGCGTCGTATTGGTGCCGGGCGTCAGTCAGCTCAGCTGAGAACTCAGCTCAGCTTGCCGGCCTTCCAGTCCTCGGCGAAGTCCGGGTTGTCCTCGAGCCATTCGGCCACGGCCTCCTCGAGGTTCTCGCCGCCGTAGTTCTCATCGGAGAACATGACGTTCTCCAGGCTGGCGAGGTTCTCGTCATCGAGGACGAGGTTCTGCAGCAGCTGCGCGGCCTTCGGGTTGTCCTCGGCGAAGCCGTCACGGGCGAAATTGTAGATCACTTCAGCTCCGCCCATGGCTCCCTCGGGGTCTTCGAGGTCGCGGACCGGGAAGGCGTCGTAGGCCCAGTGCGGGCGCCACAGGGTCACGGCGACGTTGTCACCGGCGTCGGTGGCCTTCTTCAGCTGTGCGAGCATCGCAGGCGTTGAGGAGATCTTGAAGTCGAGGTTGTCCAGACCGTAGGTCGGGATGGCCTCGTTCTCCGTCGTGGAGGTCAGGCCGGCGCCGGGCTCGATGCCGTAGAGGGTGTTGCCGTACTCGTCGCCCATGTCCTTGAGGTCGGCGATGGACTGTGCCGGGGAGTCCTCGTTGACGGCGATGGTGAGCTTAGCGTTGTTGTACCAGCAGCCGTGGACCTCCATCTTGTCGCCGAACTCCTCGATGTAGTCCTTGTGCGTCAGCGGCATCCAGCCGTCGAGGACGACGTCGATGTCGCCGTTGGCGACACCGGTGAAGCCGGGCCCGGCCTGGAAGCTCTCGATGTCGACGGAGTAGCCGTCCTCTTCGAGAACGGCCTTCGTCAGGTGGGCTGCGGCGAAGGACTCGTCCCAGCCGTCGAACGCACCGAGGGTGATGTCGGTGTTGTCGTCTGCTTCGGTGTCGGTGACGTCCTTGGCAGTGGCACCGGGGTCGCAGTTCTCCCAGTCGCGATCCGGGTCGGCCATCTCGACTTGAGGGCCGTCGCCATTGTCTGATCCGCCGTTGGATTCGGATCCGCCCCCGCATGCGGTGAGCGCGAGAACCGATGCGGCCAGGATGCCGCCGGTTTTGGTCAGAGTCGAGAGTTTCATCGGACGATACCTCTTTCCTGTGTTCTTCTGCGGATGTGTGACAGCGGTGGGCGGTCAGCCGGTGGAGGCCGCCGCAGCCCGGGTGGCTGGGCTGCGGGCACCGAGTGCGGCGGTGACGCGGTCGAGATAGATGGCGATGATGACAACGGCGAGTCCGGCTTCGACGCCGAGCGGCACATCCAGTGAGCTGATCGAGCGCATGACCTGGCCGCCCAGCCCGCCAGCGCCGGCCATACCGGCCAGCACCACCATCGACAGGGCGAGCATGATGACCTGGTTGACACCGGCCATGATCGTCGGCATCGCCAGCGGAAGCTGGACGCGGCCGAGGATGTGTCCCTCAGAGGCGCCGAAGGCGTGACCGGCCTCGACGACCTCCCGGTCGACCTGGCGGATGGCCAGTTCGGTCAGGCGTACGCCCGGCGGCATCGCGAAGATGATCGTGGCGATGGCCCCGGGAACCTGGCCGACGCCGAACATGACGATGGCAGGAACCAGATAAGCCAGCGCCGGCATCGACTGCATGAAGTCGAGAACCGGCCGCACGACGGTGGAGACGACCTGCGACTTGGCTGCCAGGATGCCGATCGGAAGGGCCAGCAGCAGCGCGAAGATGACGGCGACGATGACGAGGGAGACCGTCGACATGGCCGTCTCCCACTGATCGAGTGCGGCCAGCAGGTAGAAGCCGAGCAAAGTGAAGATCGCCAGCTTCCACGACGCCGCCACCCAGGCGACCGCGGTGAAGATGATGATCATGATGAGGAAGTGCGGATACGTCAGCGCTGCCTCGATGTTGTCGTACAGCGCGTCGAGCAGCCATGTGACGCCGCTGATGAGCCAGCCGAACGCGTCTTCGAACCAGTCGAGGAACGCCTCCGCCCAGTCGCCCAGCGGGATGCGCGGTTCGAGAAAGTCCATGCTCAGTCCTCCTGATTCTGCTCGTCGTCGATGACTGCAGCGGCAGTCGATCCGCTCGCCGGGGATGACCCGCCGGCGGCGGCCGCGCCGGCTCCTGTCAGAGCCTCCGGCGGGGATGCCGCCGAGGTGTCGCTCGTGGCGGAGGCCATCGCATTGAGCAGCTGGATGCGCGGGATGATGCCGACCAGCCGGTTCTTGTCATCGGTCACCGCCAGCGGCGCGAGCGCCTCGGCGCTGGGGGCGAACAGGTCGGACAGCGGCGTGTCGACTGAGACGCTGAGCAGGCCCTCAGTGCGCAGCAGCCCGCTGAGGTCGCTGGTCCCTGTGCGGGCAGCAGCGACGACATCGTCATCGGTGACGATGCCGAGCAGCTGGCGGGAGCGGTCGGTGACGAACAGCGCTGAGACGTTGCGCTCCTCCATTGTGCGGGCGGCCACCCGCGGGCCGGCGGTCACCGGCACGACCGAATCGGTGGTCTTCATGACCGAACCGGCCGTGAGCACACGGGTGCGGTCGACATCCTGGATGAAGGACGCGACATAGTCATCGGCTGGGGCGGTGAGGATCTCCTCGGCTGTGCCGATCTGCACGATCCGGCCGGCCCGCATGACTGCGATCCGGTCGCCGAGGTACATCGCCTCGTTGAGGTCGTGGGTGATGAAGATGATCGTCTTGTTCAGCGACGACTGCAGCTCGACGAGCTGCTCCTGCATCTCGCGCCGGATCAGCGGGTCGAGTGCCGAGAACGCTTCGTCCATGAGGAGGATGTCTGATTCCGAGGCGAGCGCGCGGGCCAGCCCGACGCGCTGCTGCATGCCGCCGGAGAGCTGGCTGGGGTATTTGTCGCCCCACCCGTCGAGACCGACGACCTCGAGCCAGTGATCGGCGCGCTCGAGGCGCTCGGTCTTGGCGACGTCCTTGATCTCGAGGGCGTAGGCGGCGTTCTCGCGCACCGTGCGGTGCGGCATGAGCGCGAAGTGCTGGAAGACCATCGCGATGTTGTCCCGGCGCACGCGCCTCAGCTGGGCTGCCGACATCTGCGAGATGTCCTCGCCGGCCACGCGCACCGTTCCCGAGGTGGGTGACCACAGTCCGTTGATCATGCGGATGAGGGTGGACTTGCCGGAGCCGGAGAGGCCCATGACGACGAAGCTCTCGCCGCGTTCGACGGTGAAGCTGGCGTCGATGACGGCAGCGGTGCCGAGGTGGGAGAGCTCTGCGCGGTCAGCACCGGCTTCGAGGCGCTTGACGACTTCGCGCCCGCGCTTTCCGAAGACCTTGTAGACGTGTGAGGCTTCAACGACTGCCACTGCGGTCGGATACCTTTCTTTCGGCAACACAGGTGTGTGACCCAGCGCAGGAAGAGAACAGAAGGGCGCGCAGGGCTGTGGCCGGTCCCGGGCTGGCGACCGACAAGCAGGTCAGAGCGCTGCCGGGCCACAGCCACCAGTCTATGGAGCCGCACACTGCAGACCTCTTGACGGCGCAGGGCTGCCTTTCGATCTGCTCTCGCGAACTGCTCGGAATAGACAGTCTGACCTGGGTAAACACTGAAAGCCGGAACGTTATCCCATCGTTACGCCGACGGCGATGAACGACTGCTGTGCTGCGGGCACGCGGCGTACTCGGCGCACATCCGCCGCAGGCGGGGCCCGTCAGCTGTCCCGCCGCCACACCCGCGATCCCGGGGATAGCACGACAAGTTGTAGAATAAGACGGGCTCGCACCGTGGGTGCGGGCCGGCCGGGATGAGCTGAGGAGGTGGCATGAGCAGGAAGCTGCGCATCTGGCGTTCGGTGGGTGCGGCATTCATCGCCACTGGAATCGCGACGCTCTTCCATCTCGGCGCCCACGGCAGCGCCTCACTGCTGGCCGGCGTCGTGTGCTTCGTGCTCACCCTGTGGATCGGCGTGCTGCTGGCCGGCCGCCGCCTCGGGACCCTTTCGCTCAGCGCGATCGTGGCGTTCGCGCAGCTGGCGCTGCACCACCTCATGACCCTGTTCAGTCACGCCCCGCTCATCATCAGCGGCCATAGTGGCCGGGTCTACCTGCAGCTGGGCACCGGCGCCGGGTCCGGCGCGCACGCCCACCATATGACCGATGCCGAGGTCTCTGCCGCCGTCGCCGACACCGCCGCAGCTGCCGGGCAGACAGCCGCACACGCCGGCGCCGGCACCTCGATGCTCATCGCCCACCTGCTTTCGGCTGTCGTCACGATCGCGATCCTCAAATGCGGCGAAGAGTTCGTCTTCGCCCTCATCCAGGCAGCCCTCGGCCCGATTGCCACGGCCTTCACCCGCTTCGTCCCGCTCGTCATGCCCCCGCGCCTGCCCGTGCAGGTCGCTCCGGTGCTGGCTGCTGTCACACCCGCCGTGCTCGACTCCCGGTTCAGACGCGGGCCTCCTGCGGTCCTCTTCACCCGCCTGCAGGCACTCACGCCTGCCTGATCTGCACCACCGGACTCCCGCCTCGGGAGCGGTGCAGATCCTCACCCGTCTGAACCCCGTGCCCCCGGCAGGGCTCTGACAGCACCCCGCTTGCGGTGCTGCCCTGCGTGCACCAGCGTGCACGGCGCGTAAGAGCAAAGGACTCAACACAGTGAAGAAGACCATCGCATTCCGCACCGCCGCAGCCGCCTCCGCCCTCGGCCTGGCACTGACCCTGGCCGCCTGCGGCAGCAACGGCAGCACCGACGCCTCCACCGAAGCCGGCGGCACCGACGCCCAGCAGGACGAGGCGGTCACCGCCGAATCGGCACTCACGCTCGAAGACGGCTGGGTCAAGGCCGTCGACAAGGACCACGGCATGACCGCCGTGTTCGGCACCCTGAAGAACTCCTCCGACCAGGACATCCACTTCACCGGTGCCGAGTCCTCGGTCGCCGCAATGGCCGAGCTGCACGAGACCGTCGAAGACAACTCTGGCTCGACGAAGATGCAGGAGAAGGAAGGCGGCTTCGTCATCCCCGCCGGCGGTGAGTTGAAGCTGGAGCCGGGCGGCGACCACATCATGCTCATGAAGCTTAAGGAGGGCATCGAGCCCGGTGCTGAGGTCACCACGACGCTCAAGACCGACGCCGGTGACCTCGACGTCACCGTCCCGGCCAAGGAGTTCGCCGGCGCCCAGGAGGAATACGACCAGGGCGACGGCTCGGACATGGACCACGGCGACATGGACCATGGCGATATGGACCACGGCGATGACGAAGACGGACACGATCACTGATCGGCCGTGACCTGCTGCCTGGAGCCGGCCGGTGCCGCCCGGCCGGCTCGGGCAGCCGCCTACCATCGAGGAGATGATTTCTGTGGAGATCGATCGCCGGCGTCTGCTCGGCGCCTCCGCACTCGGCGTCGGGGCAGGAGCCGCCGGCGCCGGACTCGGGTTCCTGACCGGCCGGCAGCAACCGGCCGCGACAGCCCAGCCCCAGCCCGACACCTCGGGCCTCAACGGCGCCCAGATCGAGCCGTTCTATGGCGAGCACCAGTCCGGGGTCGAGACGATCCCGCAGGCCCACGCCATGTTCGTCTCACTGACCCGCAAGGACGACACCGACCTCACGCGGCTCATCCGGATGCTCAAGCTGCTGACCGATGATGCCGCGCTCATGACCCAGGGCCAGTCGCCCCTGGCCGACACCGAACCGGAGCTCAACGAGCGCCCCGCGAGACTGACCGTGACCTTCGGGTTCGCCCGCGGGCTCGTCGAGCTGGCAGGCAGCCAGCACGTCCCCGGCTGGCTGGGCCCGCTGCCGGCATTCGGCATCGACCGGCTTGAGGACCGGCTGTGCCGCGGCGATCTGCTGCTGCAGGTGTGCGGCGATGATCCGTTCACCATTGCGCATGCGGTGCGGATGCTGCTCAAGGACGCCCGCGCCTTCATGGACGTCGCCTGGTCGCGGTCGAGCTTCCGCCGCTCCTACGGGTCCGATCCGCAGGGCACGACGACCCGCAACCTCTTCGGCCAGGTCGACGGGACCGCCAACCCGGGACCCGGTTCAGAGGACTTCGCCCGGCTGGTGTGGGGCAAGAGCCTCGGGCAGGCCAGCCCGGTGTTCTCCGCCCGTGGCGAGCCGCCGCTCGACCTGGCGGCTGACTATCCGGCGTGGCTGAAAGGCGGGACCTCGCTCGTGCTGCGCGACATCGACATGAACCTCGCCACCTGGGATGAGGCCGACCGGCCGGCCCGGGAGTTCTCGATCGGCCGCGATCTGAAGAAGGGCGCACCGATGACCGGCACTGAGGAGCATGACATCCCCGATCTGGAGGCCACCGACGACAAGGGCTTCACGATCATCTCGCCGGCCAGCCACGTCGCCCGCAGCCGCAACAACGCAGCGCCTGAGCAGCAGATCTTCCGGCGCGTGTACAACTACCATTCGGTGCCCGACGCCGCCGATGCCGCCACCGGCCCGACCGGCAGCGCGATCGTCGGCAAGGCCGGTCTCATGTTCGCCTCCTACCAGGCCTCGGTCGAACGGCAGTTCCTGCCGATCCAGAAGCGCCTCGACGAGGTCGACCTGCTGAATCAGTGGACCGCACCGATCGGCTCGACCGTGTGGGCGATCCCGCCGGGCGTGCGCGAGGGCGAGTACATCGGCCAGGCGCTCTTCGAATCGTGAGTGCTCTAGGGTAGTGCCATGACATCGCTGCCGTTCGTGGCTTCAGATCAGCTGCCCGCCGTCATCGTCCCGCTCGTCGCCGGCGACCTCGACGAGCTCGGCCGGCTGGCCGCTGACTGCGCGCAGACTCCCGGGATCGACGCGCTCGAATGGCGCGTCGACGCCCTGGCCGCCGGGCTGACCGCCGAGGCAGGCGAGCTGTTCTCCGCCGGCCTGGCGGCCATCCGTGCGCACACGGGCCTGCCGGTGCTGCTGACCATCCGCACCGGTTCCGAGGGCGGGGCCGCGAACCTCGACGAGGACGCCTACACCGCTCTCATCCGGCAGGCGATCGCCGCCGGCCCGGTCGCCGTCGACATCGAGTTCGCCCGCCGGGATGCCGGTGATCTCATCACTGCCGCCGCCGAGGCGGGGGTCGCCTCGGTGGTTTCGGCGCACGACTTCACCGACACCCCGCCGTCGAAGCAGCTGCTGCGCACCCTCAAGGCCATGGCCGACCTCGGGGCTGATGTCGCGAAGGTCGCGGTGATGCCGCATGACCGCTCCGATGTGCTCGAAGCGCTCAAAGCCGCCGACCGCGGCCGGGCCCGCCTGCGGATCCCCATCATCGTCATCGCGATGGGCCGGCGCGGCAGGCTCACCCGGCTCATCGGCGGTGAGTTCGGTTCGGCGGCCACTTTCGCGACCGTCGGTGAGGGTTCAGCTCCCGGCCAGGTGTCCGCGTCCGAGGTGCTGCAGACTCTGCAGATCCTTGCCGGTGAGGACTGATGACATGGCAGGCAGCAGGACGCTTGATCGACCATCAATCGCCGGGTACGCGGCGCTGGCCGGCCTCGTCTCTCTGGTGATCTTGGCTGCTGCATCGTGGGTCATGTCCGATGGCGATCTGGGCTCCACCGACTTCCTGCTCTTCATCTTCCTGCTGCTGCCGCTGCTGCCCGGTCTGCTGCTTGCCGAGGGCCTCGCCTTCGCTGCCGAACGCAGAATCGCGAGACCGCGCGCCGGGTGGCGGCTGTATGCCGGGATCTATGCGACATACATTCTGGGTCCGATCCTGGTCGCCTATCTTCTCGGAGTGACGATCGCAGCGCTGCTCGACAGGCGAGGCGCGTACTTCTCCTTCGTTGAACTGCTCGCAGCGCATGCATCGCTGCTGTGGATTCCGGCAGTCGTCTTCGGCGTCGTCGGTCTGCTGCTGCTTCCACTGCTGAAGGCCACCACGAGACGCGGCTCCGGAGTGCGCCCGCTTCCCGCTGGCGCGTGAGACGCTTCAGCGGCAGGTCGAGTCGATCAGCTGCCGGTAGACCCGGCAGGCGCGTACGAGTTCGGCGACCTCGATCGCCTCATCGACATGGTGGGCCTGTTTGCTGATGCTGCCTGGACCGTACACGATGGTCGGGATCCCCAAGTCCCGGGCGATGTAGCCGCCGTCGCAGGCTGCCGTCCACACCGTGCATTCGGGCACCTGCCCGGTCACCGCCTCGGCTGCGGCCTCAAGCGTCGTGATCGCGGGGGAGTCACGGTCGGTGATGAAGCCCGGCATCTCCATCGTCACCGCGACGTCGAGTCCGATCCCATCACCGGTGATGCCTGCCTCGGCCGCGACAGCGCGAAGCCAGCCGGCGATGTCGGCGGCGTCCTCGTCTGGCAGGAGCCGGCGGTCGAGTGAGATCCGGCAGGCATCGGCGACCATCGAGGTGCCCTGCCCGCCGTTGATGATGCCCGGGCTCCACGACCCGGCGCCGAGCAGCGGATGAGCATGTGCGTCGAGATGTTCCTGGTTCTCCACGAGTACGTTGATGAGCCTCGCTGCGGCGATGATCGCCGAGCGGCCATCGGCCGGCCTGCCCGAATGAGCCGAGACGCCGGTCAGCTGCACCTCCAGATATGCGTCTCCGCGGCAGGCGGTGACGATGTCCAGATCCGTCGGCTCGGCGACGACGCACGCGGCGAAGCGCTGCCCGGCGTGCGGGCCGAGCCCGTCTGCCACGAGCTGCCGGATGCCGGTGCCCAGATCCTCCTCGTCGACGGTGACCGCCAGACTCACAGCAGCCGCGAGACAACCGGCGGCATGTGCGTCGGTGAGCGCGCACAAGACCGCGGCAAGCCCGCCCTTCATGTCCGCGGCCCCGCGCCCGGTGAGCCAGCCCGCGGTCAGCCGGGGTTCGAACGGATCGCCGGACCAGCCGTCTCCAGCGGGTACGACATCGGAGTGACCGAGGAACAGCAGGCCCTCTGCGGGCACGTCCGGCGCGGCGCTCGCCGCACCCTCTGCCGCTGGTGCGGTGACGACGATGTTCGGCCGGCCGCTGGCCACCTCGGCGATGTGCACGTGAAGCCCATGAGCGCGCGCGAACCCGGCGATGACGTCAACGGTCGCCTCTTCGGTCCCACCGGGGTTCTCACCTCGGGCGCGGATGAGGTCCCCGGTCAGCTCCACCAGCCGGCCTGCCAGCTCTCCGTCAGCCCCGCCCATCGCAGTCGTCATCTCCGGATGAGGTTCTGCGGGAAGTCGGTGAAGCGCTCGACGCCGGTGGCGGTGACGGCGACAGGTTCGCTGACTTCGTAGCCGATGCCATCGAGCCACATGCCGGCGATGACGTGGAACGTCATCCCGGCGGCGAGCACCTGTTCGTCCTCGCTGCGCAGGGAGATCGTCCGCTCGCCCCAGTCCGGCGGGTAGCCGATCCCGATCGAATAGCCCAGCCTCGACTCCTTGACCATCTCGTAGCGGGCGAGCACCGCATTCCACACCCGGGCGAGTTCGGCGACCGGCACGTCCGGGCGCATCGTCTCCAGCACCTCGTTGAGCGCTTCGGCGACGACATCGGCGGTGTGGGCCAGTGCGGCCGGCGGCTCGCCGAGCATGACAGTGCGGGCCAGCGGCACGTGGTAGCGGTGGTGGGCGCCGGCGAGCTCGATGACGACCGGTTCGCCGGCGGCGAGCCTGCGGTCGGTCCACGTCAGGTGCGGGGTGTCGGCGCCCTCACCGGTCGGCAGCATCGGCACGATCGCCGGGAAGTCTCCCCACACCTCGGCGGTGCCGGCCGCCTGAGCGTGGGCGATCGCGGCGGCGACGTCGTTCTGCCGGGCCCCTGGCTCAACGGCGTTGAGTGCGGCGTTCATCGCCGCGGTCGTGACCTGGGCGGCTTGTCGCATGATCGCGATCTCGGCTGGAGATTTGATCGCCCGGATCCAGTTGACGAGCTCGAAGGAGTCGACGAGAGTCCACTCTGGGATGCCGTGGACGAGTGCGCGGTGGGCGCGCGGGGAGTAGTAGTGGCTGTCCATCTCCACGCCGATGCAGCCGTGGGCTGCCGGGGCGACCTCCCAGCGTTGCCGCAGCGCGAAGGCGATCCAGTCGAAGGGGTGGATGTGCGGGCGGTGGACGTAGCGCTCGGGGTAGCCGACGATGTCCTCTTCGGGCAGCCAGCAGGTGCGCTGCGCCCCGTGGGCGTCCATCTCCCGAGCGAACAGTGTCATCGGGCCCGATGCCGGGACGTAGAGCAGCTGCGGGGTGTAGAAGGACCAGGCGTTGTATCCGGTGAGGTAGAACATGTTCGCCGGGTCGGTGACGATGAGCCCGGACAGTCCTTGATCGCGCATCCGGCGCCGGACGGCGGCCAGCCGCTGCTCGTATTCCTCAGCGGAGAACAGCAATCCGCCAGCCCCCGGTGTACCGGCGTCTCCCGGCCGCGGTTCGGGCCGGCGCTCGGCTCCGAAACCGCCGGGGCGCATGCTGTGGATGTCACCGGGTCCCGAGGTGGTGGCCGGGTCCGTGCCCGAGGTGGTGGCCCCCGGCGGGTGCAGGCCCGGATGGGGTGCACGCGGCTGTGTCATGGATCACAGTCTGAGTCGTGCTGGGCGAGTGTGTCAACAGAGCCGCGCCTCGCACATGGAAAGACCCGCAGCTCCGGCATCATGGGCCGAGGCTGCGGGTCGTCTCAGGTGCCGGGCGTCTCAGTCGACGTCGGCGCCCTTCTGCAGCTTCTTGGGCAGTGCAGTCTCACCGAAGCGGTTGCGCACGGCTGATGCAGCGTAGCGCTGCACGACGAGCTGGGCGACGGCGATGCCGACGCCGGAGATGATCGTCCAGGCCAGCGCCTCGCTCAGGCCGACCTGGTCGTCTTCGGTGTTGATCGGCACCGGCTTCGAGGTGGTTTTCTCCCACACGATGCCCAGTGCCTTGCGTGCGGCCAGCGTTGCCAGTGCGGTGCCGCCGACACCGAGGATCTGCCAAGCGATCTTGCCCATGTCTCCATCTCCCTTGTGGATCTGAGGTCAGTTACGGGACTGCTGTGTCCTAGCCTACCGCCACGGTCCGTGTCCGGGTCACGTGTCCCTAGCTTTGCAGGACGAAGGTCTCGAAGAACACGAACCCGGCGAGCAGGACGACGAGGGTGGCGAAGCCGTAGCGGACGATGTTGTTCGGCAGCTTCCGGCCGAGCTGACCGGCCACCAGCGCCGCGGTCATTGCGCACACGGTGTAGGTGATGGCCATCGGCCAGTCGATCGCGGGCAGCCGGTCGAAGTAGCCGATGGCTCCGGCGATCGAGTTGAGCGCGACGACGGCCAGGGAGGTGCCGACGGCGATGTGCATCGGCACGCGCATGAGGATCGTGAGTGCCGGGACGATGAGGAATCCGCCGCCGACGCCGAGCAGGCCGGTGAGGAACCCGACGACGGCACCGACGGCGATGCCCTTGGCGAACCGCCGGCCGGTGAACGCTCCGGTGTCGGGGTCGATGTAGGGCATCGGCATGAACATGCGGATCGCAGCGATGAGCATGAGGACGCCGAAGGCGATCATGAGGCCCTTCTCGGGGAACATGTCGTGCACCCGGGCCCCGACGATCGCGGTGAGCATGCCGGTGACGCCGATCGTGCCGGCGGTCGTCCAGTCGACCATCTTCGAGCGCAGCCGCGGCAGAACGCCGACGATCGAGGAGGAGGCGACGACGATGAGCGACGTCGGCACCGCCTTGGCCATCGGCATGCCGAGGCCGTAGACGAGCGCCGGCACGGCGACGATCGCCCCGCCGCCGCCGGTGAGTCCGATGACCGAACCGGTCAGCAGCCCGAAGAGAATCGCGCCGACCGTCATGGCATGTCTGCTTGCGGCTGACCGTCTGCGGCAGTGATGCCAGCCGTCGTGTCGGTTCCAGCCGTCGTGTCGGTTCCAGCCGCGGCATCACCTGCAGACCCGTCATCAGGGGCGCCGGTCACCCAGTCGAACATCTGCCCGGTGAGTTCGGGGTCCATCGTCACTGCCTCCCCGTCGAGGCTGCGGAACGGCACTGCAACGCGGGCCGAGGAGACCATCCACGCCCCGTCGGCGGTGAGCAGGTCATCGCGGGTGAGGTCGGCATATGAGCACAGGTAGCCGTGCTCGGCAGCGGCGGCAAAGATCGTCTGCTGGGTGGTGCCGTGCAGCAGCCCGGCCTTCGGGTCCGGGGTGAGCAGCTCGTGGCCGCGGCGGATGATGACATTCGAGGTCGGGCCTTCGAGGATGAGGCCGTCGCGGCTGATGAACAGCCCGTCATCGGCGCCGTGCTCCTGCGCCCAGCGGGTCGCTGCCATATTCGCGGCATAGGACAGGGTTTTGGCGCCGAGCAGCAGCCAGGGCGCGGTTTGCCCGGTGTAGGCCTCGAAGCCGCGGTCGAGGCTGATGAAGTCGGCCCCCTCCCGGCGCTGGGCGGGGTACGCCTCGGGCAGGGAGATCGACATGACCCAGCCGCGCGGGGCGTCGAGTCCGCGCGAGAGCGTGTAGCGGACACTGAATTCGGTGACCGCGGGGTTGGCGGCGATGACAGCGCGGGCGACGTCGTCGACAGCGGCGTCCCACACCTCGGGCACGGGCACCGGCAGCTGAAGGGCGCGGGCCGAGCCGCGGAACCGGTCGAAGTGCAGCCGCCGGGCCTTGACCGACGGTGCGCCGTCGGTGATGGTGACGAGCACGGTCTCGAAGATCCCGTCACCGCGGTGGGCCGAGAGGTCATCGACCGGCAGGTGGGCCGCCGCGAGGTCGGCCAGCTCGTGCGTGCCGGCTGCGACGTCGATGAGGGCCAGGGAATGGGTGAGGGTCATGCCCTCAATTAAATCACTTGGCGCCGGTGGGCTGGCCCGCCGTTCAGCTGCTGACATCCGCGCCCGAGGTGTCAGCTCAGCGTCGTGCCGAAGGCCAGGCCGAGCAGATAGGTCGCAGCAGCCGCGCCGAAGCCGATCGCCAGCTGGCGCAGCGCCCGGGGCAGCGGCGGGCGGCCGGAGAGCACGCCGACGGTGCCGCCGGTGCCCAGCAGCACGATGCCGACGAGGCCGGCGGCGGTGAGGATCGCCGGCATGCCGTGCATGCCGAAGATATAGGGCAGGATCGGCACGATCGCCCCCGAGGCGAAGAAGCAGAACGAGGAGGCCGCCGCACCGATGCCGGTGCCGAGCTCCTCGTGTTCGTTCTCCTTGCCGGTTGGCGCGGTGTGGGAGGGCAGGGTGCCGCCGTGGGCGCGGGCGAGGGTGCGCTGCGCCTTGGCCAGTGCCTCATCCTCGTCGTAGCCGCGGGCGCGGTAGACGAGCGCGAGCTCATTGGCGTCGAAGTCGAGTGAGGCCAGTGCTTCGGCTGGCTGGCGGACCGGCTGGGAGGCCTCGAGCAGCTCGCGCTGGCTGCGCACCGAGATGTACTCACCAGCTCCCATCGAAAGGGCTCCGGCGAGCAGACCGGAGATCCCGGTGAGCAGGATGACCGGATTCGACATGCCGGCAGCTCCCACGCCGAGGACGAGGGCGAGGTTGGAGACGAGTCCGTCGTTGGCGCCGAAGACGGCGGCGCGGAAGTTGCCTGACAGGCGGGCGCGGGACTTCGCTGCCAGGGCGCGCACGACCTCGGCGTGGACCTTCTCATCGGCGGCCATCTGGTCGCTGGCGTACTGGTCGGTGTCGTACGGGCTGGAGGTCTCCTGCTGCTGGATGAGCGCGAGGATGAAGACGGAGCCGAAGATGCTGCCGAGCAGGGACAGGATGCGGGTGCTCAGGTCCGGGGCGCGGCGGTGCTCGGCGTGCTCGCCGAGGAGGTCGATCCAGTGCTGCTGGTGGCGGCGCTCGGCATCGGCGATGGCGAGCAGGATCTCGCGCTCCTCACCCTGCTTGCGGGCGGCGAGCTTGCGGTAAACGCGCTCTTCGAGGCGCTCATTGGCCAGGTGCCGCTGCCATTGCCGGATGAGGGCAGGGCTCGGCTCAGCGGGCACGGCGGCGCGGGTGTCAGGCATACGTTCAATGATAGGCGCAAACGTTTGTATGTACAACACTTGCGCAGATGAGCAAAAGAATATTTCTGTGTGCTTTCTGAACGCCCGGATTCCGCGTGCATCCGCGGATCTCGGGGGTTTTCGTTACCGAGCCGTTACTGTCGTTATCATTCCGTTACCAGACGTGCAGAGAACTGTAATAATGTGTTGCATTGTGTGATGACTATCACGGGGTGAGGCACACCGAGGTGCAGCACCGTCAGATGGACCGAAAGGTTGTTATGTCGAATCGATTGGCACGCGCCGCAGTAGCGGTTACGGCCGCAGCGGCGCTCGGTCTGGGGATGACCTCCCCGGCAATGGCCGCTCCAGTGACAGAGCACACCGATATGGGTGTGACCGGTGACCAGGTGTTCAAGCACCTCACCGAGCTCAGCGAGATCTCCGAGGCCAACAAGGAGGATGGATACCGCGCGCTCGGCACCAAGGGCTATGAAGAGGCCTCCGAGTACGTCGAAGGCGTCATGAAGGAAGCCGGCTTCGAGGTTGAGCGTCAGGAGTTCGATCTCCCGCGGCAGACCTTCGACGAGGTCAGCCTGAGCGTCAACGGCGTGGAGCAGAAGGACTTCGGCACGATCTCGAACGCCGAAGGCACCGAGGAGCCGCTCACGGACGTTCCGATGACGCTGCCAGCTGGTGCAGCTGACAACGCCGGGCTGGGCTGCTCCGGTGAGGCCTTCGGTGAGGACAATAAGAAAACCATCGTCCTCATCCAGCGCGGCGAATGCGCCTTCGGCGACAAGATCACCAACGCGAGCAAGGCCGGAGCGGCCGGCGTCATCATCTACAACAACCAAGATGGCGCCAGCAACTTCACCGCCGGCGATCGCGTCGAGGGCAATGCCCCCGCCGGTGCGCTGAGCAAGGCCGAGGGCGATGCCCTGGTCGAGAAGATCAAGGCCGTCGACCCGAAGGGCCCGGAGACCGCGGTCACAGCTGACATGACAGTCGAGACGACCTTCGAGACTGTCAAGACCTGGAACGTCATGGCCGAGACCAAGGCCGGCGACCCGGACAACGTGCAGATGATGGGCGCTCACCTCGACGGTGTGGCTGAGGGCCCGGGCGTCAACGACAACGCCTCCGGCGTGGCCGGGCTCCTCGCTGTTGCCGAGGGCATGGCCGGGCTCGACTACGAGGTCGACAACAAGGTCCGCTTCGGATTCTGGGGCGCAGAGGAAGTCGGCCTCGTCGGCTCGACCCACTACGTCAACGACCTCGCGCAGAACACCCCTGAAGAGCTCAAGAAGATCAAGGCGTACCTCAACTACGACATGATCGGCTCGGAGAACTACGTCGTCGGCACGCTTGACTCCGATGGTTCGGACGTGAAGATCCCGCCGGGTGTCAACGTTCCGGAGGGCTCGGCTGAGCTGGAGCAGATCTTCACCGACTTCTTCGATGCGAACGACCAGCCGCACATCGGCACCGAGTTCTCGGGCCGTTCGGACTACCAGGCCTTCATCGACAACGGCGTCCCGGTCTCCGGTCTGTTCTCCGGTGCCGACGGCATCAAGACCGAGGCTGACGTCGAGAAGTTCGGCGGCACCGCCGGCGTCAAGCGCGACCGCCACTACCACACGCCGGAAGACAACCTGGAGAACGTCAGCAAGGAATCGCTCGGCATCTTCGCACCGGCGATGGGCTTCGCAGCCCACACGCTCGCCTACAACCTCGAAGAGGAAGACGACGACAACGGCGATGACGACGGCGGCAAGGACGATGATGCTCCGGCTGAGCGCGGCCTGACCGTCAAGCCTGAGCAGATCTCCCCGGCTGACTTCGTCAACGAGGACAAGGGCGTCACCATCATGGCGGCCGGCTGCACCCCGGGCACCGAAGCCAAGCTGACCGTTGAGGCCCGCGGCATCGACGTCCTCAAGCACGAGGACACCGCCACCGCAGATGAGGACGGCAACGTCACCTTCGCCGTCCACGGCGTCAACGCCGATCGCCCGAACAGCTACGTCGGCACCTACGACGTCCGCGTTGCCTGCGACGGCGGCGACGACCTCACCGGCACCTTCACCGTCGGCGACGTCAAGGACGATGACGGCAAGGGCGGCGACGACAAGGGCAAGGACGACAAGGGCAAGCTGCCGCGCACCGGCAGCGAAGCCAGACCGCTCGTCTGGGGCGCTGCTACACTGCTGATCGCAGGCATCGGCATCACCGCTGCAACCCTGCGCCGGAAGTCCAGCCTCTGATCGGACACATGATGATCAGCTGAGATCCCTCAGCTGAGAGCACAGGGCCGGTGGCACACGCCACCGGCCCTGTTGCGTATTCACTCAGACTGCTTCGGCACAATAGTCGGGTGACTCCCAAGAAGCTCTTCACCACGTTCGCGATCGCCGAGGCCATCACCTGGACCCTGCTCATCGCCGGCATGATCCTCAAATACGTCACCCACACCACTGAACTCGGTGTGCGCATCGGCGGTGGCATCCACGGATTCGTGTTCCTCACCTACTGCGTCGTCACGGTGCTCATCGGCACCTCACAGCGGTGGAAGGCCGGGCAGATCGCCACCGGACTGCTCTCGGCGATCATCCCGTATGCCACGATCCCCTTCGAGATCCACGCCCGCCGGGTCGGCCTGCTTGACGGAACCTGGGAGCTGGGCGCCGGCACGCGCCAGCCGCGGAACTTCTTCGAAGGATGGTGCGACTGGGCGATCCGCCGCCCGTTCGCTGCTCTCGTCGTCGGCTTCCTCGGCGTCGCCTGTCTCTTCGGGGTGCTGCTGTTCCTCGGCCCGCCGATCCCCAAGGGCTGAGCGCCCCTCACTGCACACGAATGCGGCCGGCCACCGGGGAGGATCCCGGTGGCCGGCCGCTGTGTATGTCAGTCGGGCGTGATGGTGTATTCGGCGACGCGGAACTTCTCCAGCTGGCCCGGGTCGATCGTCACACCGAAACCGGGGCCTCTCGGCACATCGACGACACCGTCGTGCATGACGATCTCCTCGGTGATGTCCTCGTGGAAGAACCGCTTCGAACCGGACACATCACCCGGCAGCGTGAAGCCAGGTAGCGACGCCATCGCAGCATTCGCGGCGCGCCCCAGTCCGGTTTCGACCATGCCGCCGTGCCAGACGGCCACGCCGTGCGCGCGGCACAGATCGTGGATGCGCTTGGCTTCGATGTAGCCGCCCACCCGGCCGGGCTTGATGTTGATGACCGAGGTGGCGCCCAGGCTGATGGCATCGGCAGCCGCTTCTGCGGAGACGATCGACTCATCGAGGCACATCGGGGTGTCCATGAGCTTGGCCAGCTGGGCGTGCTGGCGGATGTCGGCCTCGCCGAGGGGCTGTTCGATGAGCAGCAGACCGTAGTCGTCGAGCTGCTTGAGGTGGTTGGCGGCGACGAGCGTGTAGGCGGCGTTCGCGTCGACCTGGAAGAGGAAGTCATCACCGAACTCGCGGCGCACCGCTGCTACCGGTTCGATGTCGGCACCGGGCTTGATCTTGAGCTTGATGCGCGCATACCCCTCATCGAGGTAGCCGCCGATCGCCTCGAGCAGTTCGGGGATCGAATCCTGGATGCCGACCGAGACGCCGGAGGGGATCTCGTTGACGACGCCGCCGAGGTAGTCCTTGAAGGACAGGTTCTGCACCTTCAGCTGCGCTTCGATGACGGCCATCTCCAACGCCGACTTGGCCATCGGGTGGCCGATGATGTGGCGCAGGTGCCAGCCGACGGTCTCAGCGGTGAGGTTCTCGACACGGAACAGCGCCGGTGCCAGCCAGTCGCGGGTGACGGCGATGCCGCCTGCGGTGTACTCATCGGAGTACAGCGGCCCGACCATCGCGACCGACTCACCCCAGCCGGTGACCTCGCCGCTGCCGGTGTCGAAGCGCGCCTCGACGAGGTAGCAGTCCTTCTCCGTCTCCTTCATGAACGAGGTGGTGAAGGGGCTGACGAGCGGCAGCCGGATCTGGTGGAGGGTCAGCGAGGTCAGTTTCATGGCAGGCTCCCGTGCGGCGTGGCGGCAGATGGTACGGCCACCATAGCAATGGAGTGTGATGCCGGTCGCAGGCCGGTCCCGAGGTGGTGGTTCAGTCGGCGAGCTGGTCGGCGATGAGGGCTGCCAGCAGTGCCGTGCGCGGCGGGATCTCGGAGATGATCGCATGCTCGTGCTCGGCATGCGCGCCATCGCCGACGGCCCCGAGGCCGTCGAGGGTGGGGATGCCGTCTCCGGCGGTGAAGTTGCCGTCCGAGGCCCCGCCGACAGCGGTGCCGGTCGGCTCGGCGATGCCGATCTCACCGGCCAGCGCCACGGCCCGGTCGAAGAGGTGGGCTGCGGCGTCGCGTTCGAAGGGCGGCCGGTTGATCCCACCGGTGACCTCCACCTCGGCGCCGGGCATCTCAGCCTTCAAGGCCCGCATCTCCGAATCGATGCGCTCCTGCTCCGAGGTCAGCCGGGCGCGCACATCGACGTGGACCGTTGCCTTGGCTGGCACGGTGTTCGGAGTGGTGCCGGCGGTGATCGTCGTCGGCACGACGGTCGTGCCCTTCTCGTCATCGGCCATCTCGGCGATGAGCGGCATGAGGCGGGCGAGTTCGAGACCGGCGTTGACGCCCTTCTCCGGTTCCAATCCGGCGTGGGCGGCCTTGCCGTGGACGGTGACCTCGTAGTCCGAGGTGCCCTTGCGGGCGAGCTTGAGGGAGCCTGCGGCCGAGGCCTCCATGACGTAGACGGCCCGCGCGCCGGCGGCCTCGTCGCGGATGAGCTGGGAGGATGTCGTCGAGCCGAGCTCCTCGTCACCGGTGATGAGGATCGTGAGTCCATCGAGTGCTGAACTGTCTCCGGCCTGTTCGAGCAGCATCGCGGTGGCGTGGATGCTCATGATCGTGCCGGTGAGCATGTCGAAGCTGCCCGGCCCGCGCAGGATCCCGTCAGCGACGGAGAACGGCAGCCGCTCCAGCGTGCCGTGCGGCCACACGGTGTCCTGGTGATTCAGCAGCACCACCTTGACCGGCCCGGAACCGAACCGCAGGCGCAGGTGCGTCACCCCATCGATCTCCAGCACCTCGGGCGCGGTGCTCACCCGCTCCTCGATGAGCGCGGCGAGGTCACGGGCGCCGGCGGCGACCGCGGCGTGGTCCTCCGAGGGAGTCTCCAGGGTGATGACCCGCTCCAGATCGGTCAGCATCTGCGGCAGCCGCGCCTGGGCGACATCGGGCAGAGCGGCAAAGTCGACGGAGCGGTCAGTCATCAGGTCCTCAATTCCACACAGCGGCGTATCAGTCGGGACCATTGTATGCCGCAGGCCTGCCCAGGCGGGGATCCGGCACGTATCATTGGGTCATGGGAGATGACGTTTCGAGGCAGCGCTACTCGCCGGAGCAGCGGACGACGTACCGCGAGCAGCTCAACGCCGACTTGGAGACCTTCGACTCGTACCTGCAGGAGGCCGAGTTCTCCAGCCAGGGCACGATCGGGCTCGAACTCGAGCTCAACCTCGTCGATGCCGACATGCAGCCGGCGAAGGTGAACCACAAGGTGCTCGAATCGATCGACCACCCGGACTTCCAGTCCGAGATCGGCGCCTACAACATCGAGCTCAACCATCCCGTCCTCACCGTCCAGGGCGATGGGCTCAAGCAGCTGCAGGACGGTGTGCAGTCCCGCCTCGACATGGCCCATGCCGCAGCCGCGGAGCACGGCGCGAAGGTCGCGATGATCGGCACCCTGCCGACGCTAACGACTGAGTTCCTCGAAGACCCCAGCTGGGTCACCGATGAGAACCGGTACCGGGCGCTGAGCAATGCCGTCATCGACATGCGCGGTGAGCTTGTGCGCATCGAGATCCACGACCGCGAGTACTACCGGCACGACTTCACCGATGTCGCCCCCGAATCGAGCTGCACCTCGATGCAGCTGCACCTGCAGGTCCCGCCCAACCGGTTCGCCACCGCCTGGAACGCCTCGCAGGCGATGGCCGCAGCCCAGGTGGCGCTGAGCGCCAACGCCCCGCTGTTCGCCGGCTACAAGCTGTGGCATGAGAACCGCATCCCAGTCTTCACCCAGTCGATCGACACCCGCACCCCGGAGCTTGTCACCCAGGGGGTGCGCCCGCGGGTGTGGTTCGGCGAACGGTGGATCACCAGCGTGTTCGACCTGTTCGAGGAGAACGTCCGGTACTTCCCACCGATGCTGCCCGAAAGCCGGGAGGAATCCGGCACCCCGGTGATGCTCGGCAGCTCTCCGGCCCTGCACTACCTCAACCTGCACAACGGCACGGTGTGGCGCTGGAACCGGCCCATCTACGCTGCCGACGGCGATCTCGCCCATGTGCGGCTGGAGAACCGGCTGCTGCCGGCCGGGCCCACGGTCACCGACCTCGTGGCTGATGCCGCCTTCTACTACGGCGTGGTGAAGTACATGGGTGAGGAGAACCGGCCGGTGTGGTCACGGCTGTCGTTTCCCGATGCGGAGAAGAACTTCTTCGCCGCTGCCCGCTCCGGGCTGTACTCGCGGATCCTGTGGCCCAAGCTCGGCCGCGTCGACGTCGCCGACCTCATCCGCACCACGCTTGTGCCGCAGGCGCGCAAGGGCCTGCAGATGCTTGACGTCGATGCCGCGATCATCGACGAGTACATGGACATCATCGAAGCCCGCGCCCGCACCCGGCAGAACGGCGCGACCTGGCAGCTGCGCACGCTCATGGCGCTCAAACCGCGGCTGACCGAACCGGACACCGCCGAGCGCCGCGACGCACTCAAGCGACTGCTCGAGCTCTACATCCGCCACCAGTCCACCGGAGCCCCGGTGCACACCTGGCCGGTCGGCGACCAGTAGGCGACTGTGACCCGTTGGTCTCTCGCGCCTGTCGGGCCGGGATCGGCCGGGCATGGTATGAGAAGCTGGCGGTATGACACAGCGCAGCATCCACATCTCTGAGCGAGCCCAGACCGTCCGCCCGTTCGCCGTCATGGACATCGTCTCCCGTGTGGCTGAACTCAAGGCCGCCGGCGAGGACGTCATCTCCCTGTGCGTCGGCGAACCCGGCCAGGGCGCCCCGGCAGCCGTGCGCGAGCGGGCATCAGAGATCATGCGCGACGGCACCGACCTGGGCTATGTGCCGGTCACCGGCATCCGCGAGTTGCGCGAGGCGCTCTCGGGTCACTACCGCCGCTGGTACGACCTCGATGTGCCGGCCGACCGGTTCTTCGTCACCACCGGCTCCTCCGGCGGGTTCCTGCTCGCCTTCCTCGCCGCCTTCGACGCCGGCGACCGCGTCGCGCTCGCCCGGCCCGGTTATGCCGCCTACAAGAACATCCTCACCGCCCTCGGCTGCGAGGTCGTCGAACTCGACTGCGGCGTCGAGGAGCGCTTCCAGCCCACCGTCGAACTGCTCGAAGCCGCCCAAGCCGAGGCTCCGCTGCGCGGCCTCATGGTTGCCTCACCGGCCAACCCGACCGGCACGATGCTCGACCGCGACAGCCTCATCGCCTTGAGCCAGTGGTGCCGCGACAACGGCGTGCAGCTGATCTCCGATGAGATCTACCACGGCATCACCTTCCCCGGCACCCAGGCCACCGAATCCGGCAACCCCAACGGTGAGACCGCCATCGCCTACGACCCCGACGCCATCGTCATCTCCTCGTTCTCGAAGTACTGGGGCATGACCGGCTGGCGGCTCGGCTGGGCGATCATGCCCCCGGAGATCCACCAGGCCGCCGCCGGCTTAGCCGGCAACATCACCCTGTGCGCCCCCGTGCCGGCCCAGCACGCCGGAGTCGCCGCCTTCTCCGAAGCCGCCTATGCCGAGGGCGAGGCTGCCGTGGCCGGCTTCGCCGCCGCCCGCCAGTACGTCCTCGACGCCGTCGACGAACTCGGCTGGAAAGACCTCGCACCCTGCGACGGTGCCTTCTACATGTACGCCGATATCACCGATGTCCTCGGCCCCTACTCCACAGCCACCGAATGGTGCGCGGCACTTCTGGAGGAGGAGCGAGTCGCACTCTCACCCGGCCTCGACTTCGACAACGTCCACGGCGACGAGTGCGTGCGCCTGTCGCTGGCCGCCGGCCCCGACCAGATCTTCGCAGCCCTGACCCGCATCAGGGCCTTCACCGAACGGCTGCGCCATGCAGCCTGACGTCCCCGCAGCACCGAGGCGCCGGTGAGCCTGACCGACTCGCCAGCACTCGCCCGCCTCGGAGTGCTGACCGCCGCAGTCGGCCTCGGCTCGGCGGCGCTGCTGCTCATTCTCGCCCAGGCCACCCCCTCGACGGCGGCGTTCCTGCGCTGCGCGCTGGCGATCATCGCGCTCGCCCCCTTCGCCGTCGCCGAGGTGTCCCGCCGTGGTCTGCCCGGTCGCCGGACTGTGGGGGTCGCCGCAGCTGCCGGAGCGTTCCTCGGTCTGGACTACATCATGTGGGCCCAAAGCGTCTACGACGCCGGCGTCGGTGTCTCCACGGTGCTCATCAGCGTTCAGGTCGTCGTCTTCCCCGCTCTCGTGTGGCTGCTGCACCGTCAGCATCCCGGCCGGCTGTTCCTGTGGTGCATGCCGGTCATGCTCGTGGGCATGCTGCTGACCGGCGGCGCATTCGGCGTCGACCCCGGTGCAACCGCTCCCCTGCGCGGGGCGATTCTCGGGGTGCTCTCTGGTGTGCTCTACGGCGTCTACATCTACGGCACCTACCGCTGCCGAGTGCTCGACCCGGGCCTCATCGTCACCCCGGTGCTCGTCGCCACCACCTCGGCCGGCGCTGTCACCCTCATCGGCGGGCTCATCCTCGGCGGCTTCGACTTCGATCTGGGGGTCGGCGGCTGGGCGGCGATGGTCGGCCTGGCAGTGCTCGGTCAGGCCGGCGCATGGGGCCTGCTGGCGGTGTTCTCCACCCGCCTGCCGGTCACTGAGACCGCCTCGCTCATGCTCGCTCAGCCGATCACTGCGGTCCTGCTCGGCACGCTGCTCGCCGGAGAGCAGCTGGCGATCGGCCAGTGGGCCGGCATTGCGGTCGTCATCGCAGTGGTGTGGCTCGTCTCCGGGGGCATGCGCCTGCTGCGCACCCGCGGCCGGCGACCGGCGCGCTAGCTGCGCCTTTCCGCGCAGAACTCCTCGACAGGCCGGTGTGCCACGGTGCAGTGACGGATGCCGTATCGTGCTATGTCCTACTCTGGTCCCCCGACATGTCCGAGGTCGCCTGAGCAGCAATGAGCCCCGCTGAGGCTGGCCGCAGCGGGGCCTAAGCGTCGTATCGAAGGTGATGATGAGGGGGGCGGGAGGTGTTCAGCAGCGCACCGGCGATCAGAAGTGCTGTTCGGTTGCGTGGGTCATGGCGTCGACGATGATGTGTGCGACGTGGTCGTCTTTGAGCGAGTAGATCGCCTCGCGACCGACGCGGTTGACACTGACGAGGTGCAGTCCACGCAGCAGCTTGAGGTGCTGGGACACGAGCGGCTGGGACAGCGCCGTCTGCTCTACCACGCTCGAGACGGTCGTCGGACCGTGCGAGAGCACGAGCAGGATGCGCAGCCGAGACGGGGTTGCCAGGGCCTTGAACAGTTCTGCCGTGCGGCTGATCGTCAGATCATCGCGCACATTGGTGGGGACGTCGGTCAACGGTGTTTCGGAGACGTGGGGGTGGTCGTCGTGTGTGCGTCGGAGGGAATATGCGTCGGCTTCGTTGAGCATGGGAGGACTGTACCTTAGGACGACGGGCCGCAGGCGACGATGGTCGCATCGCGGTTGTTTTACTGGGAGATAGCCAAATTATCAGAAGATGCTGGATTCCCTGTGAGAGGCTTGAAAGCATTGAGCGGGAGCTCCCATATCTGGATGTGTCACGCTCAGCATGTGTGGATCGTCGCGGTCGACTCGACCGTGCTGTGATCCGCTCGACCGTGCTGTGAATCGACTGCGGGTTCTGCCGCTCACGCAGCAGAACCCGCACGTCTGATCGAGGCCCTGTCAGCTGGGCTGCCGGGGATCAGTGCTCGTCATAGTGGTCGCCGTGTTCGGCGTGCTTGTGTCCGTCGTGGATGTAGTCGTAGTGGTCGCCGTGCTGCACCCTCTCGTGGTTGCAGTCCGGGCCGCCGTGCTGGTGGTCTTCGACGGTGTGCTCAGCGATCTTGTGGTCTGCCATTGAATCCTCCTGGGGAGACGTTGCGAAAGTGCGACGCCGCCAGCATATCAACCCATGCGCATAAATGCATACTGCAGGCGGTATGCAACTCCGCGCATAAGTGACTGGGGTGGGGTCTGCAGAGCCAGCCGCGCAGTGCTCAGGGTGACGCGGTGACGGTGTCGTGGGACTCGAGGATCTCCTCGGCCAGCGACTGCCATCGGCCATAGGCGTGCGGGAAGCCCGAGCGCTGGACCGCTTGGGCGGCTTCGTTCGGGGTCATCGACTCCCAGCCGGAGATGTGCACCAGCCCCGGGTTGCGTCCCTTGGGATTGACGCCGTAGAAGGACTGCGCGGCCCACACCGGGTCCTGCACCTCCTCAGGTGTGCCCCAGCCCTGCGAGGGCCGCTGCTGGAACAGGCCGAGTGAGTCGCGGTCGCCGTAGTCGAGATTGCGCAGTGAGGACTCCTGCAGCGCGGTCATGAGCGCAATGACGATGGCGTCATCGGGCAGGTCGGCATCCCGGCCGACGCTGATGATCGTCTCGGCGTGCTCGAGCTGGCTGCTGTTGAGCCGGTCGACGTGGCTGAGCTCCCACTGGCGCACGATCGTCGGGCCGGTCACGCCCATCGCGCCGATTGCCCAGACGACGACGAACACCGCGGCGAGGATCGCTGCGGTGATGCTGAATCCGATGGCGGGGCCGATGAGCTGCGGTCGGCGGGTGGAGCTGGCCATGGCAGACATGCTAGCCCCTGCCCGGCGGATTTCGACACCCGCGTCGGCTGGGGGTGCGGTGCAAACTTCGTCACAGTCACGGACCCCGGTTGCAGGGGGGCACGACGAGAGCGGGCCCAGCTGCGCTCAGACCCGCTCCCATGTCGGTGCCGGTGGGACGGGCCCGGGATCAGAGGCCGTTGAGGCGGTAGGCTTCGAAGCCCTCCAGTCCGTTGTACGGGTAGCCGATCTCCCGGGCCACAGCTCCGGCGTCGCCGGCTTGTTCGAGACCGTGGTAGGCGGTCCGCTCAGCGTTGGCCCAGCCGTTGAAGATGGCGACATGGCCTGCAGCGCCGCCGGTGCCCGGGCCGCCGCGCATGAGCACGTCACCTGGCTGCAGGTCCTCCTTGGCGATCGGATGGGCGACGTCGACGAGCGTCACGGTGCTGAGGCTGTCGTCAAGTCCCCAGGCCATGGAGACGAATCCTGAGCAGTCGGTGCGGTAGTTCTTGCCGTTGATATCCGGGTAGTACGCGGACATGCTGTACGGCACGCCCTGGTCGACCCAGAACTGGGCGCGGTTGATGATCTCGGCCCGCCGGTCGTTTTCGGCGGTCTGCTCCTGGGCGGCTGCGGTGTCCGGTCCCGAGGCGGCGGTCGCCGGGGCGACGGCGATGCCGGCTGCGGCGATGGTCAGGGCAGCGGCGGTGGTGCCGATGCGTCGGACGGTGGGGGACAGAAGTGTGATCGACATGGTTTGCTCCGTTCGTCACAGGGTGTGTGGGGATGGTCGGTGCCGGAATGCGTCCGGGCGAGGGGAGTGGTGGGGGCGGGCTTCCTGAGGGTTCTGGGCTGCCCTCAGGAAGTCATCGGGTCACGAGGGGGTGACCGGTGGGGTCAGCGGACGACCGGCGGGGTCAGGGGATCGCCGGTGCGTCGCCGTGGGCGGCGAGCAGTTCGCGGGCCAGCGGCTCCCACTTGGCGTAGGCATCAGGGTAGGCCGAGCGCTGCACTGCCTGCGCGGCCTGGGTCGGGGCCATGCTCTCCCAGCCGTCGATCTGGATGAGGCCGGGGTTCGAGCCCTCGGGGTTGATGCCGTAGAAGGACTTCGAGGCGTAGACCGGGTCGGTCACCTGCTCGGGTGCACCCCAGCCCATCGACGGGCGCTGCTGGAACAGGCCGAGTGAGTCACGGTCGCCGTGGTCGAGGTTGTACATCGAGGATTCCTGCATTGCGGTCATGAGGGCGATGACGATGCCCTGGTCGGGCAGTGCGCCGCCGCGTCCGACACCGATGATGGTGCGGGCGTTGTCGATCTGTGTCTGGTCGAGGTCGGCCACGGTGGTGAATGCCTCCTGTCGCTGTTCGACCGGCGCCGCGGCCGGGTCGAAGCTCGGGGCGGCCATCGCCGGTGATCCCATGATCCCGCCGCCGAGGATACCGGCAGCGAGAGCGGTGGTCAGCAGTGTCTTGGAGAGTTTCATGATGGTGCTCTTTCAGGGGTTGATTGACTCTGTGCTGTGTCTGCTGAGCCCAGCTGCCCGGGTGAGGCTGACAGGAAGTCTGGGGGTGGTCTCCCGTCCCGGTCTCGGCGACGTGTTTAACAATCGCAACCGATTTGTGATCTCTCAAGGCCCCGAATCTGACTGCACCCTGATCATCGGCTGCACTGCGCGTGGGAATCCCGGCTTGCAGCTCCCATACCCACCTGCCGCATCCGGCGTGCACATGCGGACCGGCGCGGTCATTGAGCTCTCAACCATCGGGCTGGGTGCTTCAGCCAGGACAGATGAAAGAAACCTCCATGCGTCCGCACTGTGAGAGATCTTCAGCGACGTTGAAGCTAAGGTGGCCTCATCGCTTACGACCTTCGCGGAGCCTCTCTGCACGTTTGTCGTAGACGTTCGCGCCCTGTCCCGAGCGTCTCCCACCATCGTGCGGTGACAGCACAGCGGGCCCTGGCCGCAATCGGCCCAGGGCCCGCAGTGAGCGCAGTGCGGCTCAGGCCTCCCGCAGTGCGCTGCGCATGTTCTCCAGCACGTCGGGATCCTCGATCGTCGAGGGCACGACGACGTCCTCGCGGCCGTCGGCGATCTCGCGCATCGTTTTGCGCAGGATCTTGCCCGAACGGGTCTTCGGCAGCGCGGAGACGATGTCGACGCGCTTCATCGCCGCCACCGGGCCGATGTCCGAGCGGACCAGCGAGACGAGATCGGCCTTGACCTCCTCGTGGTCGGCATCGGGTCCGTCCTTGAGCACAACGAACGCGCGCGGGATCTGGCCCTTCGTCGCGTCGTAGACGCCGATGACCGCACATTCGGCCACAGCCGGGTGGGCGGCGATCGCGGCCTCCATGATGCCGGTCGACAGGCGGTGGCCGGCGACGTTGATGACGTCGTCGGTGCGGCCCATGACGTAGACGTAGCCGTCGGCGTCGATGAGCCCGCCGTCGCCGGTGAGGTAGTAGCCGTCGAAGGCCGAGAGATAGGAGGAGATGTAGCGCTCGTCATCCTCCCACACGGTGGCCATCGTTCCCGGCGGCATCGGCAGCCGGATGACGACGAGCCCGTCCTGACCGGCCGGCACCGGATTGCCGGCGGCGTCGAGGACCTCGACCTGGTAGCCGGGCACCGGCTTCGTCGGCGAACCGGCCTTGAGCGGGAAGGTGTGCAGGCCGATCGGGTTGGCGGCGATCGGCCAGCCGGTCTCGGTCTGCCACCAGTTGTCGATGACCGGGATGGACCGGCCGGTGGCCTCGGCGAGCTTCTCGGTCGTCCACTCATAGGTGTCCGGGTCGAGGCGCTCACCGGCCATGTACCAGGCCTTGAGCGAGGCCATGTCGTAGCGCTTCATCATCTCGCCGTCGGGGTCCTCCTTGCGGATGACGCGCATGGCGGTCGGGGCGGCGAAGAAGACGTCGACGTCGTGTTCGGCGACGATCCGGAAGAACGTCGAGGCATCCGGGGTGCCGATCGGCTTGCCTTCGAGCAGCACGGTCGTCACCCCGCCGATGAGCGGGGCGTAGACGATGTAGGAGTGGCCGACCACCCAGCCGACGTCTGAGGCGGTGAACATCGTGTCGCCGGGATGTAAGCCGAAGATGTTCGGCAGCGACCAGGCGAGTGCGGTCGCGTAGCTGCCGTCGCGCACGATTCCCTTGGGCTTGCCGGTGGTGCCGGAGGTGTAGAGCACGTAGAGCTCATCGGTGGAGGCGACCGGCGTGCACGGGGCGTGCTCGGTGGTCGCGGCGAGCAGCTGGGCATAGTCGAGGTCGCGGCCGTCGGTCAGCTCGCACTCGTGCTGCGGACGCTGGACGATGACGGTGAACTCCGGGTCCTCCTCGGCCTTCTCGATCGCGGCATCGAGAAGGGGCTTGTACTCAATCGTCCGGTTGCGTTCGATGCCGCAGGACGTCGAGATGATCGCCTTCGGGCGCAGGTCGTTCATCCGCACGGCCAGCTCGTTGGCGGAGAATCCGCCGAACACGACCGAGTGGATTGCGCCGAGCCGGGCGCAGGCGAGCATCGCGATGACCGCCTCGGGGATCATCGGCATGTAGATGACGACGGTGTCGCCCTTGCTGATGCCGCGCTCGGCCAGCGCCTGGGCGAACCGGGCGGTCTCATCGAGCAGATCGGCGTAGCTGTAGTGCTTGATCTGGTCGGTGACCGGGGAGTCGTAGATGAGCGCGGTATCAGACCCGCGGCCGCTGTCGACGTGCCGGTCGAGGGCGTTGTAGCAGACGTTGAGCTCACCGTCGGGAAACCAGCGGTAGATCGGGGCGCGCGAGCTGTCGAGGGCACGGGTCGGCTTCCTCACCCAGTCGATGAGCTCAGCGGCGTCGAGCCAGAAGCCCTCAGGATCCTCGGCGGCCCGGGCGAAGGCGCGGTCGTAGGGAGTGTCTGTTGGCTGCTGCGCCGTCGAGACGGCGCTGTCGGTGTGATCGCTCATACTCTATTGTTGCCTACAACACACCAGAGTTGAACAGCAGGTCCCCGAACTCCACGGCTCACCCTCAGGCAGGGCTGGGCGCCGTCGCCGAGGCGGTGGTCGGGTCTGCAGACACGTGCCGGTGCGCCGTCTCACCGGTGAAGGAGCTGGAGAAGGATGCGCTATGTCGTTGCCATGGCTTTGGCCGCGCTCGCGGTGCTCGGCGTCCACTGGGCGATCGGGCTCGGCACGCTGCCCCGCCCGTGGGGTGCGCTCGGCCTCGGCACCGTCGCCGGAGTCACGCTGGTGGCGACCCTCATCGTCTGGGAGATCATCAGCCCGAGTGAGGAGAACGCCGACCGCGACAAGCGCATCGCCGTCGAACAGGCCGCAAAGGACGAGCAGCGCGAACTGCGCCGCGCCCAGCGCGAGGCCGCCCGCAACGCCCGCCGCCGCGGCGAGCAGGCCGAACCGGGCGAACCGGGCACCCGGCGGCCGGACGGCACCGACTGAGACACCTCGTCAGCCGGTCACGGGTGTGTGCTGCAGAGCAGCCGGCTGACCGCCCAGCCAGACGATCGACCCAGCAGCCAGGTCCAGGTTCACAGGCGGCAGGGCAAAACCAGCCGGGTAGCCGGCGACGAGACCGGCGACGGTGAGTATCAGCGGCCTGCTGGTCTTGTCGCAGCGACGTGGGGAGCAGTGCCGCCGTAGTGGGCGGCGAGTTCGGCCAGGCCCTCGTCGATGCTCACCCTTGGCTGCCAGCCGAGGACTTCGCGGGTGCGGCGCTGGTCGAACCAGTGAGCGGTCGAGAGCTGTTCGGCGAGGAACCGGGTGAGCGGTGGCTCATCGGACAGCGTCTCGCGCAGGCGGGCGGCAGCCGATTCGGGCAGCCGGGCGGCCAGCGTGTCCTCGAAGCTGCCGGCAAGATCCCAGATCTTTTCGACGACGGTGCCGGCGGCCAGGGCGGCGGGCACGGGCACGCTGAGCTTCGGGCGGCAAGCCCCTCCGGCCAGGGCCATCTGGGTCATGAGCTCGCCGACCGGGCGCGGCTGTCCATTGGTGACGACGAGCGCCTCACCGTGATGGTGGTCGACGGCGGTGAGGCCGGCGACGATCGCGTCGACGGCATTGGCGATGTAGAGCGTGTCGATGAGCGCGGCCCCGGTGCCGAGCACCGGCATCCGACCGGCGCGGGCGCGGTCGATGATCCGCTCGGTCAGCTGCGTGTCACCGGGACCCCACATGAGGTGCGGACGCAGCACAAGCACCCGGAAGTCTGCACTGTCAGCAGCCAGGGCGAGCAGTTCGCCGTGGGCTTTGGTGCGGGCGTACTCGCCGCGGGCATGCTCCGGGTCAGCCGGGCCCGCGCCCTCACCGACGAGGGAGTCACCGGCATGGGCGACCGAGGGGGAGGAGATGTGCACGAACCGGCTCACGCCTGCATCCAGGGCCGCTGAGAGCAGTGTGCGGGTGCCTGCGATGTTGATCGCCTCGAAGTCGGCCGGGTCCCCGGTCATCGAGACCTTCGCGGCCAGGTGGACGACCGCCTGCTGGCCGGCCACCGCCTCGGCGACGGCGGCGGCATCAGTGATCGAGGCGGCGATGTCTCGGGCCCCACCGACCCCGGAAGGGCGGCGCTGCAGGGTCGTGATCGTGTGACCGGCGGAGGCCAGCGCGGCAGCGACTGAGGAGCCGAGCAGACCGGATGCGCCGGTGACGAGAATCTTCACTGTTCCTCCTGGTGAGCTGGCTGGTGCGATATGTGCTGGCCGGTCCCGAGGGGGTCGTCAGGGTGTGCGGATCGGCTCGCCGCCCAGCACGGCAGCGGCCCAGTCGGCCAGCCGGGAGCGATCGATCTTCGAGTTGTGGCGGATGTCGGTCGGGAACGACGGGGCGATGAGCACGGCGGCGACGTCCGAGCCGGTCACGGCGGCCACCTGAGCGCGCAGCCGCTGGGCGACCGGCAGCGGTGCCAGGCCAGGGGCCAGGGGTTCGCCGGATTCCGGGTCGCTGCCGGCTGCGGGTTCGAGCACGAGGACAAGTGCCTGTGTGCCGGTCGGTCCGACACCGACGGCCGCCGAGCGCAAGACTGCCGGGTCGCGGTCGGTCAGCGCTTCGATCCCGCCGGGGCCGAGCGACCCGGCCGGGGTGGTGATGATGTGCTGAAGGCGGCCTTCGATCCAGATGCGGCCAGCGGTGTCGATGTGGCCGATGTCGTTGGTGCGGTGCCAGCGCTGTCCGTCGAGCGTGTCGCGGCCGGCCTGCTGGTCGGTCGACCACAGCCGGTCGTAGCCGTCTCTGATGTGGGCGGCGGAGACGACGAATTCTCCGAGCACCTGCTGGGCGTCCGTCCCGGTCAGCAGCTCATCGGCAGACCGGCCGTCGGCGCCGATGGGGGCCAGGGCGAAGCGCACCCCGTCGATCGGGGTGCCGACGCACACGCCGCGCGCCGCCTGTGCACCTGGGCCCGCGTCATCGGTGCCGTCCGTGTCCTCGGTGCCCTCCGCCTCGGCGGCGGCCACTGCGTGCCGGTCGATATCGGCCAGCAGCAGCCCCTCGGTCATCCCGTAGGGGGAGTGGATCTCAGCGTGCGGGAAGACCTCTGCCACCTGGTTCATGAGCGACAGCGGCACCGGCGCTCCGGCCGAGAGCGCGAGCTCGACCCCGGCACAGGCGGCCCGCTGTGCCTCGGTGAGGTCGCCGGCCGTTGCGCAGACGTTGGTGTAGGCGGCAGGTGAGGCGAAGACCATCGTGCAGTCGGCCTCGGCGACGGCATCGGCCAGGGCCGCGGCGGTGAGCGTGCGCGGTTTCGTCACCGACATGTCCGGAGTCACGCTGGTGACCCCGAGGCCGGGGCCGAAGAGCGCGAACGGCGCGAACCCGGCGACCAGGCCGGCGCCTGGGCGCATGTCGAAGGTGCGGGTGAGCACGTCCATGAGGGCGGTGAGCTGGGCGTGGGTGTAGCGCACGCCCTTGGCCGGGCCGGTTGAGCCGGAGGTGAAGAGCACCGCGGCGAGATCCGCAGGTGCTGGGGTGCGCAGCGGCTCACCGGCGGCGAGGTGGGCGTGGCCTTCCCGGATGAGCTCGGTCAGCGAGGTCTCGACGCTCAAAGCCAGCCGCTCGGGGCCTGGCAGGGGGCTGATGGAGATCCGCCGGCCCGGCCAGCCGGCGGTGCGGGCCAGGGTGAGGCCGGGCAGTTCGCCGATGATCCACTGCGGGTCGGCAGACCGGATCGCCCGGGTCATCCCGGCCACCCCGAGGCCGGCGTCGGCGACGACGACGGTGCCGCCTGCCTTGAGCACACCGTAGGCGGCGGCGGTGAGGTTGTTGCCCGGGGTCACGAGCAGCGATACCCGGTCACCGGGCGCCAGGCCGCGGGCCTGCAATCCGGCTGCGATCCCGTCGACGACGCTGGAGAGCTGCCGCCAGCTCACCGACTGCGGCGGGTTCTGAGACATGTCGACCGAGGCGATCGCCTCGTCGTCGGCGCGTTCGGCCAGCGCGTCGTAGATCATCCGGGAGGTGGTCGGAGCAGCGGTGGCGGGCGCCTGGTCGTCGGCCGCTCCCGAGGCGCCCGTCGCCTCAGCAGTCCCGGTCGTCTGGGCGGGGGTGTCGAACTGGGCGGTGAGCCAGTCGAGGACGATGCCGGCGACATCGGCGTCTTCGCTGACGAGGTGGGAGGCCTTCTCACAGCGGTGGATATCCGCCTGGGGCAGGCGGTGGCGCAGATCGCGCAGGAACCGCTCCAAGAACACCGGGTCCTTCGGCCCCCAGATGAGCAGGGCCGGCAGGTCGATGCCGGCGATGTCGTCGCCGAGCCGCTGCAGCTCGGCATACGACGGGTGGGTTTCGACGGCCGGGATGTCAGCGACGAAAGCGCCGATCCCGCCGCGCAGCTCAGCCGTGCGGTACGGGTCGCGGAAGGCGTCCTTCTCCTCATCGCTCAGCGAGCCCTGGGCCAGGGCGAGGGTAGTGCGCAGGAACCAGTCGGTGCGCACCGTCGACAGCGGCAGCGTCGGACCGGCCAGAGCTGCCTGCAGGGGCGCCGGGATCGGTGTGCCCTCCGGCTGGGCGACGGCGGTGTTGAGGGAGACGACCGCGTCGATGCGGTCCTGATTGCGCGCCGCCCACGTCAGCGACAGCACCCCACCCCAGTCGTGGCCGAGGGTGACGGTGCGCTCGGTCGAGTACTCTGCGAGGAGCTCGGTGACAACGGCGTCGAAGTCCGCGACGCGTTCGGCGATGCGCCGGAAGCCAGGACCGTGGGTGGTCGGCAGGCCGGTGTGTGCGAGGCGTTCGGAGAATCCCATCTCCAGCTGGTCCGGAGCGATGACCCGCCAGACGGGACCCCCGCCTCGGGCACGGTCAAGGGAGGCGGCAGCCAGGTGGCGCCACAGGTAGGACCAGGTGGGGTTGCCGTGCAGAGCGAGGATCGTGCCGGCCGGTGCGAGCCCTTCGGCCTGCAGCGCCTGCAGGGTGTCGAGGACGTGGAAGGTGCGCTCGCCGTCGACTGTGCCGACGGTCACGAGGCGCGACCACTGCTCATCCCAGCCCGGCAGGTCCCCGGGCTTCTCGGCGGGGCGGGCCGGCAGGCCGGAGCTGCCAGGACGCAGGCTGAGGCCGGGCAGTCTCACCACTCGATCTCCGTCATCGCCGTGTTCAGGCCCGAGCCCACGCCCATGCACAGCACCCGGTCGCCGGCACTGAGCTCAGCGGCCTTGCGGGTGAGCGTGATCGGCAGGGAGGCCGGGCCGACGTTGCCGAGCTCCGGGTAGGTCTTCGGGATGCGGGTGGTGTCGAGGTCGACGGCCTTGGCGATCGAGTTCGTGTGGATGTCGGAGACCTGGTGCATGACGTAGGCGTCCATGTTCCGCCAGTCCCAGCCGTCGCCGTGGGCGGTGTGCCAGGCGGTGGTGACGAGCTCCATGCCGTTCTCCAGCAGGCCCTTGGCGTCGGTGAACATGCCGTCGTGGTCGCCGACGCACAGCTTGTGGTTCCACGTCGCCGCCCGGGTCACCCCGCCGAGGATCCGGTGGCCCTCCGGGTGCTTGTCGGCCGGTCCCAGCAGGGCGGCCGAGGCGCCGGAGCCCAAGGTGAGCGAGGCGAACTCGTTGAGGTATTCGGCCCGGGTGATCTCCGGGCGGGAGAGCCGCTCGATCGTCGACTCCTGCACGCGGGAGGCGTCCTCACCTGCGACGATGAGGGTGTAGTCGAGCTGGCCCGAATCGATCATCGTCGCAGCCAGGGTCATGCCGTTGACGAAGCCGAGGCAGGCGTTGGTGAGGTCGAAGTTCATCGCGTGCGGCTGCAGGCCGATGCCGTGGTGGACCGAGACGGCGACAGACGGTTCGAGGTTCTCGCGCGTGACCGAGGTGTTGATCATGAGCCCGACCTGATCGGGGGTGATCCCGGTGTCGGCAAGGACCTTGCGGCCGGCCTCAGCGGCACCGGTCGAGAAGTCCGAGGGGTGCTCCCAGTTGCGGCGGGCGTTGACCCCGGCGACGCGTTCGAGCAGGCCGTGGGGCAGTCCCAGACGCTCAAGGGTTCCGGCGAGTCGCTGGTCGAAGGAGGCCGAGGTGACCTCGACGGGAGCCGTCACCTCGGCGAGGCCGAGGAGTGCGACGTTGGAGTGCCGGAAAGTCGAATTGCCGTTCAAAGAAGGGTCCGTTTCACAGATTGCCGGTGCAGGAGTCTCCGACTCATCCTAATACCCAAGCTGACAAATACCTGCAACCGGCCGGGCCCGCCGTTCGGCGTCCTTGTGCGGCCAGGCGGCGATCCCGGTGCTGGCAGGGCACCTGGCCGGGACGGCTGCGCCCGCCGCGCCCGAGGCGGTGTGCGGCTGGGCCGTTGATGGCAAGGGGGCTTGTGGTCACCGGGGTGCCGGGGTGTGCGGTGAGGGGCGGATCGACGCTGCCTGCACAATCGGGCGTCCTGGATATTGCAGTCAGCGTCGAGGTTTCACCCGAATCATCGTCGTTGACTGCAATATCCACGCTCGTGCAATCAGCAGTCAGCAATCAGCAGTCAGCGCGAGAGGCTGGGGAGATGACTACGTTGAGCGGCAAGTGACCTTGTGTTCAGCGTGTACACAGGCGCAGAGGGCTTCGTTATGGTAATGGACGTGCGTGCCAATTCCCGACCCTTCTGGTTCTGGGCGATCCCGGTGAATATCCTCGTCATCGCCCTCATTGCGATCTTCATCCTCGTCATCGACGAGGACGATCAGCCTGCCCCGGTGGCTGAGCAGACTCAGCCGGCCGGCCAGGGAGGTGGTGCCGATCCCGGTGCCGATGCCTCGGGCCAGGCTGAAGGCGAATCCGACGGCGAGGTTCCCGGTGAGGCCCGGCGCGATGCCGAGGACCCGTTCGGTCTCGGCAACCCCGAGTCGCCGGTGGCGATGGTCGTCTTCACCGACTTTCAATGCCCGTTCTGCGCCAAGCACTCCGCCGAGGTCGAACCGCAGCTCATCGACCAGTACCTCAATGAGGCGAAGCTGCGCATCGAATGGCGCGACGTCGACTTCTTCGGCGAGGACTCCAACCGCGCCGCCCGCGCCGCGTGGGCGGCCGGCCAGCAGAACCAGTACATCGAGTTCCACCAGAGCCTGTTCGGCGACGGTGAGCCGCTCGACCCGGCTGACCTGACGCAGGAGAAGCTCACCGCCGCCGCGCAGGCGCTGAGCATGGACGTCGCGCAGTTCGAGCGCGACATGGAATTCGATGAGGCCTACCAGCACGTGCGCGACAACGCCGAAGAGGCCGCCGAGGTCGGTGCGTTCTCCACCCCGGCCTTCCTCATCAACGGACAGCCGATGTCCGGTGCGCAGCCGCTGGAGGAGTTCCAGAACGCCATCGAGACCGCAGAACAGGACAACCCATACGAAGCAGGAGGCGACTCATGACGATCGGCCTCACCGCAGCCTTCCTCGGCGGCGTGCTCGCTCTGCTGAGCCCGTGTGGGGCGCTGCTCATCCCGGCGTTCTTCGCCTTCACCGTCTCCGGCGGGTCGAAGCTCGTCGGCCGGGCGGCGATGTTCTTCATCGGCCTGCTCACGATCCTGCTGCCGATGGGTGCCGGCGCCGGATTCATCGGCGCGCTGCTGACCGCCCACCGCACCACCCTCATCATGGTCGCCAGCGTCCTGCTCATCATCTTCGGACTGCTGCAGATCTTCGGGCTCGGCTTCGACCTGGGCCGCTTCATGCCCGAGAGCCTGCGCAACCCCGGCGCCGGCAGCGGCGGCACCGCCTCGCTGCTGAGCGCCTATGTGCTCGGCATCGTCTCCGGTGTCGCCGGATTCTGCACCGGCCCGATCCTCGGTGCCGTGCTCACCCTGGCAGCCTCGGGCGGCAGCCCGCTGACCGGCATGTTCTACCTGTCGGTCTATGCGCTCGGCATCGCGGTGCCGGTGTTCGTCATCGCCGTCGTGTGGCAGAAGTTCGGCGCCAGCCGGATGTCGTGGCTGCGCGGCAGGACGATCACGATCGCCGGCCGGGACTTCCACACGACCTCGCTCATCTCCGGCATCGTCTTCATCGCCGTCGGCGTCATCTTCATGGCCACCAACGGCCTCGTCGGCGCCCCGGAGGTCATCTCCACCGCGACCGCCGGAGCGCTGCAGGAGGCGCTGCTCGCCTTCGACCGCGCGATCCCGGCCTGGGGCAGCATCCTCATCATCGCAGGCGTGCTCATCGCACTGTGGTTCCTCATCCTCTACCCGCTGACCGCCCCCGGCAGGAAGCTCGGCTTCGACCGTTCGGAACTGCCCGGTGGTGAGGACGGCGACCGCCTCGCCGACGGCGCCGCTGCGACCCATCCGGGTGAGGCTCCCGGCCCAGCGCGTGACCTCGCCGAGGCGGAGGGAACCTCCGCCGCCGAACCGGCCACCACCGCCTCGGAACCGGCCACCACCGCGTCGGGAGCGGATCAGGCCGCTGGCGACGGAGAGTTCCTCACCCGCCGGCAGCGCCGCGCAGCCGAACGCGCCGGACGGGGCTGAGCCCCGCTGAGCGCGCACTGCTCAGACCGGTGCGAACCGGATAGGCTGGTGGCACCTCACGTCCACGGGCCGCGTGCGGCCTCAGCCTTAGGGAGTTTCGATGTCGAACGCGCAGGCTCACACGACGGCGGCGCTGCCGCTGAACGAACAGCTCGTCCTTGTCACCGGAGGCGGCCGCGGGCTCGGCGCCGCGCTCGTCAAGGCCTTCTACCGCGAGGGCGCGGCGCTCGTCATCAACTACCGCTATTCGGCTGACCAGGCCCAGGAGCTCGCCGAGCAGATCCGGGCCCGAGGCGGTCGCGCGCTGGCCGTCGAAGCCGACGTCACCGACTTCCGCCAGGTGGTGGCGATGTTCGAGACCGCCCGCGAGGAGTTCGGCCAGCCGGTCTCCACCGTCATCAACAACGCGCTTGTCGACTTCTCCTTCAACGGCGATGAGCGCCCGGACGCCGATGAGATCGCCTTCGCCGCCTTCGAGCAGCAGTTCCGCGGCACCGTCGGCGGAGCGATGCACGTCATTCAGGCTGCGATGAGCGGATTCCGCGAGATCGGTTCGGGCCGGGTCGTCAACATCGGCACCAACCTTTTCCAGAACCCCGTCGTGCCGTACCACGACTACACCGCCGCGAAAGCCGCGCTGCTCTCGCTCACCCGCACCTACGCCAAGGACCTCGGCCCGCTGGGCGTGCGCGTCAACATGGTCTCCGGTGGGCTGCTGCGCACCACCGACGCGTCCTCGGCCACCCCGGACGAGGTGTTCGACGCGATCGCATCCACCACGCCGCTGGGGCATGTCACGACGCCGGAGGAGTTCGCCTCGGCGGTGACGTTCTTCGCCTCACCCGCCTCGCGTGCGGTGACCGGCCAGAACCTCATCGTCGACAACGGCCTCGTGATGGACTGAGCCGCCGGTGGGCAGTTCCTCCGGTTCGGTGGGCGATCGACTGGCCGCGACGACCGCCGCAACGGCAGCACACTGCTGACCGGTGCAGCGCTGGAGGAATTCATCGCCGGGCGGCGCCGCGCCTCTCAGCTGCGGTCGATCTCCTCTGCCAGGAACGCCTGCACCCGGGCCATGAGCAGCCGGGCCAGGTCCGCGTCGTACTCCGGGGCAGACGGGTCGGTGAACAGGTGCGCGCTGCCGGGGTAGACGAACTGCGCGGCGCTCGCCCCCGCCTCGGCAACGGAGGCGACGAGCAGCTCCGGCGCACCGGCATCGACCCACTCATCGCCGATCGCATAGTGGATCTGCAGCGGCACTCCGGCCTGCCACGAGGTCTTCTTCGGCACACCTCCGGCGTGGAAGAGCAGCGCACCGGCAGCCCGCGGATCCCGCTTGCCCATCGACTGCGCCATTGCGGCACCGAGTGACCAGCCGGCGAAGACGAGCGGCCCCTCGAGGTCCTCGATGAGACTGGCGGCCTTCTTCGCCAGCTCCGGGAAGCCGACCTCGTCGCGGTAGGCGATGCCGGCGTCGACGGTGTCGAAGACGTTGCCCTCGTAGTAGTCGGGGGTGTGAACAGCGTGGCCGGCGTCGGAGAACTGCGCTGCCAACTGGGACATGCCCTCGGTCAGCCCGAGTGCGGAATGGAAGAGCACAAGATCAGCCATGGCCTCATCCTGGCACACGCGCACGGCGGTTCCCAGCCCGTCTGGGGCCGGATCTTCTCTGGCGACCACCGCCTCGGCGACGGCGGGCAAGACGGTAGCCTGTGGCCATGGCACTACGACGACGGATACCCCGGTGGGCCGATCTGGGCCCGCTGCTGCAGTTCGACCTTCAGCGCAATCGCCGCCAAGCCCGGCTCAGCCGGGTGAGCAGCGTCGAAGATCTGCGGCGGATCGCCAAACGGCGAACCCCGACCGGACCGTTCGACTACGTCGATGGGGCAGCCGAATCCGAAAGCACGCACTATGGCAACCGGGATGCCTTCGGCGAACTGACATTCATCCCCGCGATCCTGGCCGCCAACGACGACATCGATCTGCGCGCCACGGTCGCCGGCGAGACCTTCGAGCTGCCGGTGGGCATCGCGCCGACCGGCTTCACCCGCATGATGCAGGCCGAGGGCGAGGTGGCCGGGGTGCGAGCGGCTGAACGCGCCGGCGTGCCGTTTTCGCTGTCGACGATGGGCACCCAGTCGATCGAGGACGTCGCCGCAGCCGCACCGAATGCGACGAAGTGGTTCCAGCTGTACCTGTGGCGCGACCGGGAAGCGTCTCTTGACCTCATCCAGCGGGCCTGGGCTGCCGGCTACCGCAACCTGCTCGTCACCGTCGACACCGCGATCGCCGGGCGGCGGCTGCGCGATGTGCGCAACGGCCTGACCGTGCCGCCGAAGCTGACTTTGGGCACCGTGCTCGACGCGTCCTACCGGCCCGAATGGTGGTTCAACTTCCTCACCACTGACCCGCTGACCTTTGCGTCGCTGTCGGATGACACGTCCTCGCTGGCGGCGCTCGTCAACGGCATGTTCGACCCGACCCTGTCGATGGAGGACCTCGCCTGGATCCGCGAGCAGTGGCCCGGGAAGCTGTTCGTCAAGGGCGTGCTCACCGCCGAGGACACGCATCGCTCACTCGACAACGGCGCCGACGGCCTCGTCGTATCGAACCACGGCGGCCGCCAGCTCGACCGGGCGCCGACGAGCTTCGACGCCCTGCCGGTGGTGCGCGCCGCCGCCGGAGACGACGTCGAGATCATCCTCGACTCCGGGATCATGCACGGTGCCGACATCCTCGCCGCGCTCGCCTACGGGGCCGACTTCACGCTCATCGGCCGGGCATACCTCTACGGCCTGATGGCTGCAGGGGAGGCCGGCGTGCGCAAGGTCCTCGAACTGCTCGAAGCGCAGATGCGGGTGACCATGCACCTCATGGGTGCCGCGACTCTCGCGGACCTCAACCCGGATATGATCCGCCGGGCCGAACGGGACCGCGGCGAGGGCTGAGGGGCCGGTCAGGGTGCGGGGTTGAGGAGGACTGATGGGACAGCGGATGTTCACCGCCATCCACCCGCCGTCTGAGATCGTGCAGACGCTGGGTGGGCTCGTCGAGCCCCGGCGCGGGATCGACGAGAACCTGCGCTTCACAGCTGAACGGCTGTGGCACGTGACGCTGGCGTTCATGCCCGATGTCACTACCGACTGCGAGGACCGGATCGACGAGATGCTCGCCGAGACCGCCCAGACGATTGCGCCCTTCGACATCGAGTTGGCTGGGGGAGGAGCGTTTCCGAACGCGGCCGAGGCGAAGGTGCTCTACCTCGGGATCGGGGCGGGGCGGGATGAGGTCATCCGCCTGCAGCAGCGGGCGCGCAATGTCGCCAACAATGCTGGCACCCGTGTCGACTCGACCGACCCGGTGCCGCACCTGACGATCGCCCGCACCGGCAGGCGGGCGATCAACGCGACGAAATGGCTGCAGGTGCTCGACGCATTCCCCGCATTGCGGTGGCGGGTCGAGGCGATCAGTCTTGTCGCTTCTCACCGCGGGCACGGGCCGACCCGGCATGAAGTGCTCGGAACGCACCGGCTGACAGGACGGGGCTGAGCCGGTCAGAGCCGCGATATGCGTTGACTGCTGAATCGAGGAGTCTGGATTCAGCACTCAACGACTATCAGAATCCGGATTCATAGTCGTTGAGTGCAACATCGAGAGGTCTCGAGGCAGCAGTGGACGTTGATGAGTCCCTGGCGCCGGGTTGGATTGGCCGGCTGTGTGCAGTTCGTGTCGAATGGATGAGCCTCGATTCCCCACGAGATGCACACGATCCGACGATTCCGCGTGCGTTTCGTGCAGAAGCGAGTGGTCTGGATTCCACACGAAGTGCCCACAGTGGCGGTGCGCCGCACAGCGGCAGACGCCGGACTGGTTGAGGTCAGACGGTTTCGAGCTCCTGCTCGGCGGCGAGCTGACTGATGGTGAGGGCCATGCGGATGTCTCGGCTTGTCAGCCCGCCGACGTCATGACTCCACAACGTCACCTGCACCTGCGGGTAGGTCAGCAGAATGTCGGGATGGTGATCGGCGTCCTCGGCGGCAGCGCCGACCCGGTTGGTGAACTCCAGACCCGTGGCGAAATCACCGGTGCGGTAGGTCGCGGTAATGGTCTCACCGCGCTGCTGCCAGTCAGCCAGGTTCGCCTCGGCGACCTCGTCAGCGCTGAGCTTCTTCTTCGGATCACTCATGGCTCAACCGTGTCACAGTCGCTGAGCTCACGGATAGTGCGAGTTCGGTGAGGTGAGGTGCCAGTCGCTGCCGTGCAACGGGTGACGGCATCTGCAATCCGGGATAGACTGTGGCCTAGATCACAGACATCGCACTTCTCGCGGAGGCGATGGCTTCGGTGAAGCTCCCCGCCGCAAAGTGCCGACAGCGCAATGGAGCATTGCGAAAGGCAGGGTGCCGCTATGCCGCTGTACGACTTCCGCTGCCAGACCTGCGGAGTCATCGAAGAATCCTTTCCTATGGCAGACGTGCCAGCTGCCGTGACCTGCCCTGACTGCTGCGGTTCAGCCAGCCGCCAGATTGGTGCCGCTGGACTGCACCGCCAGTCAGCAGCCAAGTCCCTCGTCGAATCGACCGAACGCACCGCTTACGAACCACCCGTTGTTTCCTCACTGCCTCACACCAAGCGGGCCTCTCAGCCGCGCATCACGCGCAACCCGCTGCATGCCAAACTCCCGCGGCCCTGAAGATCTTGATGGTGCCGCTTTCGTGAAAGGACCGCGCAATGCCGAAGAACATCTTTCCACTCGATTCCACCAAGTCCTTCACCGAGCAGGAGAAGCTCGGGCACAACCGCTGGCACCCGGACATTCCACCGGTCGAGACCCTCAAGCCGGGTGACACGTTCCGCGCTGACTGTCGCGAGTGGTTCGACGGGGCGATCAAGAATGACGATTCGGCTGATGACATCCGCAATGCTCCGGTGAGCAAGGTCCACGCACTGTCAGGCCCGTTCGCCATTGAGGGCGCGCAGCCAGGGGACCTGCTCGTCGTCGACATCCTCGATGTCGGACCGATCCCGCAGGAGGACGAGGGTCCGCTGGCCGGGCAGGGCTGGGGCTACACCGGCATCTTCCCGCGCAGCAACGGCGGATCATTCCTCGTCGACCAGTTCCCGGATGCGTACAAGGCGATCTGGGATTTCACCGGTCAGACAGCGACCTCCCGGCACGTGCCCGGAGTGTCCTTCACCGGCATCATCCACCCGGGCCTCATGGGCACCGCGCCCTCGGCCGAGCTGCTGAAGAAGTGGAATCAGCGCGAAGCCGAGCTCATCGCCACCGACCCCAACCGCCTGCCGCCTCTGGCGCTGCCGCCGGAGCCCAAGGATGCTGTGCTCGGCGGGCTGACCGGTGAGGCCTTCGACGCCGCCGCGGCTGAAGGTGCGCGCACCGCACCGCCGCGCGAGAACGGCGGCAACCAGGACATCAAGAATCTCACGAAGGGTACCCGGGTGTTCTATCCGGTGTTCGTGCCCGGCGCGAACTTCTCCGTCGGCGACCTGCACTTCTCGCAGGGGGATGGTGAGATCACGTTCTGCGGCGGCATCGAGATGGGCGGCTTTATCGACCTGCGCGTCGACCTCATCAAGGGCGGCATGGACACCTACGGCGTGAAGGAGAACGCCGTGTTCATGCCGGGCAACGTCGATCCGCAGTACTCGGAATGGCTGTCATTCTCCGGCACTTCGGTCACGCTCGACGGCGAGCAGCGCTACCTCGATTCGCACCTGGCGTATCAGCGGGCCTGCCTGCACGCGATCAACTACCTGACGAAGTTCGGCTACAGCGCTGAGCAGGCTTTCCTGCTGCTGGGCGCAGCACCGATCGAAGGCCGGTTCTCCGGCGTCGTCGACATCCCGAACTCATGTGCCACCGTCTACCTGCCGACGGCGATCTTCGACATCGACATCCGGCCCTCGGCAGACGGCCCGACGCAGATCGACCCGGGCATCGGAGCGCCGAAGTCAGCGGACTGACAGCGCCGGCGCCGGCTCACGCGGCCACCGTCGCCACGCCAGGTCAGGCGTCTGCCGGGTCGTCGAACATGACGACCTGGCGGACGGCCTGGCCGTCGGCGAGTGTGTCGAGGGCGTCGTTGATCTCCTCCAGCCGGATGTGCCCGGAGATGAGCTCGCCGACCGGCAGCGCACCCTCACGCCACAGTCGCTCATAGACCGGGATATCGCGTGCCGGCACAGCCGAGCCGAGGTAGGAGCCGATGATCGTGCGCGCTTCAGCGGTGAGTACGAGCGGGGTGATCTCCGAACGCGCATCGGGTGCCGGCAGGCCGACAGTCACGGTCGTCCCGCCGACCCCGGTCGCAGCAACGGCGGTCTCAAAGGCCCTCGGATGTCCCGCGGCCTCGATGACGACATGAGCGCGCACACCCTGCTCGGCCACCTCGGCTGGGGTGTGAGCGGCATCGGCGCCGTGCTCGATCGCCCGGGACAGCTTCGCCGGATTCGCATCGACGCCGATCACCTTGCCGACGTCGCCACCACCGTCACTGCCGGTCCGGGCGCGCTTCTTCAGCGACAGCGCGGTGATGAGCGCAGCCATCCCCACCCCGCCCAGTCCGACGACCATGACGTCATCGCCGTCGGCTGGGCGGCCTGCGTTGATGACCGCCCCGCCGCCGGTGAGCACCGCGCAGCCGAGGACTGCGGCGATGTCGGCAGGCACATCCGCTCCGACCGGCACGACCGAGGAGCGGTGCAGCACCGCATGGGTGGCGAAACCGGAGACGCCGAGGTGGTGGCGCACTTCAGCTCGGTCGCGGCGCAGCAGGATCCGGTCTCCGACGAGGGTGCCGGCGTTGTTGACCGCAGTGCCGGGAGTGCATGGCAGCTTGCCGTCGGTCGCGCAGTTGGCGCACTGCCCGCAGCGCGGCAGGAACACGGTGCTCACCTGCTGGCCGGGTTCGATGTCGGTGACCTGCTCACCGACCCGTTCGACGATGCCGGAGGCCTCGTGGCCGAGCAGCATCGGGGTGGGCCGGGGCCGGTTGCCGTCGACGACGGACAGATCCGAGTGGCACAGCCCTGCCGCGCGGATGCGCACGAGCACATCTTCAGGGCCGGGTTCGTCGAGGTCGAGGCGGCTGATTGTCAGCGGCCGGGTGTCGGCGTAGGGGCGGCCGGCCCCGATCTGTTCGAGGACGGCTCCGGTGATCTGCATCGTCTCTCCCCTCAGCCCGGCAGGCGCGGCCTGCCCGGATTCCGGCAGTGGAATCCTCATCGTAGGGCGGCGGTGAGCGTCAGATCAATGCCTGCGCATCCTCAGTTCCCGGTGAAGTCCGCGGCGTTCCCGATGAAGTCCGCGGCGAGCTTCTCCGCCCCGCGGGCGACGATCGCGACGTCAGCGCCGACGAGGATGAACTGGGCACCGGCCTCGGCGTAGGCGCGGGCGGTGTCGGGGTCGAAGGCGTTGACGCCGGCGAACATGCCGGCAGCCCTCACCTCATCGAGCACGCTGCGGACCGCAGCGACGACATCCGGATGCGTCTGCTGACCGAGCAGCCCCATCGAGGCGGCCAGGTCCGAGGGCCCGACGAAAACGCCGTCGATGCCGGGCGTCGAGGCGATCGCCGCGGCGTTCTCCACCCCGGTGCTCGTCTCGATCTGCACGAACACCGACACGTGCTCAGCCGCCTCGGTCAGATAGTTCGGCACCCGGTTCCAGCGCGCCGAGCGCGCCAGCGCCGAACCCACGCCCCGCACACCAGCCGGCGGGTACTGCGCTGCGGCAGCCACCGCCTCGGCTTCGGCACGCGTGGAGACCATCGGCACGAGCAGGTTCTGCGCGCCGAGGTCGAGGATCTGCTTGATGATCGTCGCATCGGCCACAGGCACCCGGACCATCGGCGTGGTCGGGTAGGCGGAGACAGCGTAGAGCTGGTGGAGGACGGACTCCAGGCTGTTGGGCGTGTGCTCCATGTCGATGAGCAGCCAGTCGAGGCCGGCACCGGCCATGATCTCGGCCATCGTCGGCGAGCCCGACGACACCCAGCCGCCGTAGAGCGTGCGTGAGGCGTCTTTCAGCTCGGCGGCGAAGGTCGGGTTCAGACGAAGCGGCATGAGATCGTTCCCATCTGTCCATAGTCGGCCAGCACGGTGTCGCCGGGCTGGACCCACATCGGTTTCGTGAAGGAGCCGGCGAGGATGACCTCACCGGCGGCGAGGCTGTCACCGTGCTCGGCGAGCTTGTTCGCCAGCCACACGACACCCATTGCCGGGTGGTTGAGCACTGCGGCGGCGACACCGGAGTCCTCGATCGACTCGTTGCGGTACAGCAGCGCGGAGACCCAGCGCAGGTCGACGTCATGCGGGTCGGCCGGGTTGCCGCCGATCACCATCGCACCCATCGCGGCGTTGTCGCTGATGGTGTCGACGATGCTGCGGCCCTCCATCTCGACGCGGCTGTCGAGGATCTCCAGGGCTGGGATGACGTACTCGGTGGCGCGCATGACGTCGAAGACGGTGACGTCGGGGCCCTGGAGCGGCTCCTTGAGTGCGAAGGCGAGCTCGACTTCGATGCGCACTCCGGAGAACTGCTCATGCTCGATGACTGAACCGTTTTCGAACACCATGTCGGAGAAGATGACGCCGTAGTCCGGTTCGCTGATCCCGGTCGCCTGCTGCATGACCTTCGAGGTCAGGCCGATCTTGCGCCCAGCCTGCTTCCGCCCGGCGGCGATCTGGCGGCGGCGCCACTCGTTCTGCACCGCATAGGCGTCCTCGACGGTCATAGACTCGAACCGGGCGGTCAGCCGCGGGATCTGGGTGTGGGTGCGCTCAGCCTCGGCGAGCTCGTCGGCGATCTGGGCGATGGTCTGCTCATCGAGCATGGGGTCTCCTTCCAGGCGGAGGTGCCCACCGCCTCGGGAACGGTGGCCTGGCAGCGGCTGCTGAGGGCAGCGACCGCGCCCGAGGCGGTGGTGCGGGTGGGATGGGATGGATCAGAGCTGGTGGCCGAGCTTGTATTCGCCCTGCTTCCACTCCGGCATCGATTCCGCGTCGTCTTCGCGGGTGTAGGAGAAGCCGTCGGCGCCGATGGTGACCTCCATCTCCGAATCGTCCTCACGGGACACGAGCGGCTGTGGCTTGCCGTCGAGGTCGAGGACGAGGGAGGCGTCGGTGTACCAGCTCGGCACGACCGGGGTGCCCCACCAGTCGCGGCGCTGGTTGTCATGCACGTCCCAGGTCACGACCGGGTTGTCCGGGTCGCCGGTGTAGTAGTCCTGCGTGTAGATCTCCACCCGGTGGCCGTCGGGGTCGCGCAGGTAGAGGTAGAAGGCGTTCGACACGCCGTGGCGGCCGGGGCCGCGCTCGATGTGGTCCGACAGCCGCAGGGCGCCGAGCTTGTCGCAGATGGCGAGGATGTTGTGCTTCTCGTGCGTGGCGAAGGCAACGTGGTGCATGCGCGGGCCGTCGCCGCCGGTCATCGCGGTGTCATGCACGGTCGGCTTGCGGCGCATCCAGGCGGCGTAGACGGTGCCCTCGGAGTCGCGGATGTCCTCGGTGGTGCGGAAGCCGAGGTCGTCCATGTACTTCACCGCCCGCGGCACATCCGGGGTGACCTGGTTGAAGTGGTCGAGGCGGACGAGCGCGCCAGGCGTGTAGAGGTCGTAGCGCCAGGCCAGGCGCTCGACGTGCTCGACGTCGTAGAAGAACTCGTACGGGAAGCCCAGCGGATCCTCGACGCGGACCGAGTCGCCGATGCCCTTGACGAAGCCGTCCGTGCGGCGTTCGACGCGGCAGCCGAGCTCGGTGAAGTACGCCTCGGCGCGGTCGACGTCCTCCGGGGTGCGGACCCGGTAGGAGAACGCGGCGACCGCGGCGACGTCGCCCTTGCGCAGCACGAGGTTGTGGTGGATGAACTCCTCGAAGGAGCGCAGGTAGATGGCGTTGTCGTCCTCTGCGGTCACGACGAGGCCGAGCACGTCGACGTAGAAGTCGCGTGAGCGCTTGAGATCGGTGACCTGGATCTCCATGTACGCGCAGCGCAGCACATCGGGTGCCGGGGCCTGCGGGGTCGGAATCGGGTTGGCGGGCGGTGGTGTGGTGGTCATGACGGTTCCTTACTTCTTGCGCGATGCGCTCACTGCTTGCCGAATGACGGGTTGTGGACCTTGCCGAGGTTGATGTGCACGGCCTGCTGATCGGTGTAGAAGTCGATCGAGCGGTAGCCGCCCTCGTGGCCGAGACCGGATGCCTTGACGCCGCCGAAGGGCGTGCGCAGGTCGCGGACGTTGTTGGAGTTCAGCCACACCATGCCCGACTCGACGGCCTGGGCGAAGTTGTGGGCGCGCTTGAGGTCGTTGGTCCACACGTAGGCGGCCAGGCCGTACTTCGTGTTGTTGGCCAGCTCGAGCGCCTCCTCCTCGGTGTCGAACGGGGTGATCGCGACGACCGGTCCGAAGATCTCCTCCTGGAAGATCCGGGCGGTCGGCGGGACGTCGACGAACACGGTCGGGGCGACGAAGTTGCCGAACTCGAAGCCCTCCGGGCGGCCGCCGCCGGCGGCGAGCTTCGCCTCGGTCTTGCCGATCTCGACGTAGCTCATAACCTTCTCGAAGTGCTCCGGGTGCACGAGCGCGCCGACCTCGGTCTTCGGATCGTGCGGGTAGCCGACCTTGACGCGCTTGGCCTGAGCGGCGTACTTCTCGACGAACTCGTCGTAGATGCTGCGCTGGACGAGGATGCGCGAACCGGCCGTGCAGCGCTCGCCGTTGAGGGAGAACACGCCGAAGACGCAGGCGTCGACAGCGCCGTCGAGGTCGGCGTCGTCGAAGACGATGGCCGGGGACTTGCCGCCGAGCTCCATCGACAGGCCCTTGAGGTGCGGGGCTGCGTTGGCGAAGATCAGCTGGCCGGTCTTCGACTCACCGGTGAAGGAGATGAGCGGGACGTCGGGGTGCTTGACGAGCGCATCGCCGGCGTCCTCGCCGATGCCGTTGACGAGGTTGAACACGCCGGCTGGCAGCTCGGCCTCCTCGAAGATCCCAGCCCACAGCGAGGCCGAGAGCGGGGTGAACTCCGCCGGCTTGAGCACGACGGTGTTGCCGGTGGCCAGGGCCGGGCCGAGCTTCCAGGACTCGAGCATGAACGGGGTGTTCCATGGGGTGATGAGGCCGGCGACGCCGATCGGCTTGCGGTTGACGTAGTTGATCTGGCGGCCGGGGACCTTGAAGGTGTCATCGGTCTGGGCGACGATGAGGTCGGCGAAGAACCGGAAGTTCTCGGCCGCGCGGCGGGCCTGGCCGAGCGCCTGGGAGATCGGCAGACCGGAGTCGAAGGACTCCAGTTCGGCCAGCCGGTCGCCGCGGGTCTCGACGATGTCGGCGATGCGGTGCAGCACGCGCGAGCGCTCACGCGGCAGCATCTTCGGCCACGGGCCCTCGGTGAAGGCCTTGCGGGCGGCTTCGACGGCACGGTCAATGTCGGCCTTCTTGCCGGCGGCGGCCTGCACGTAGGTCTCGTTCGACACCGGTTCGAGGACGTCGAAGGTGCTGCCGTCGAGTGAGTCGACGAATTCGCCGTTGATGTAGTGCTGGATCCGCTCGGGCAGATCAGCCGGCACGTGGCGTTCGCTCAGCGATGCCTGGTTCGGGGTGTCAGTGTTCGTCATGGATTCCCTCCGAGTGTCGGTGCGCCCGGAACCGGACGCAGTCAGTGGGTGAAACGGATCAGGTGGGCAGATGGTCAGTGGTGGTCAGGTCGGCCGCCTGCCGGCCCGACCGGGTGGTCAGGTCTCAGGATTGCGGTCGAGGAACGCCTGCAGGGTCCGGTGGCGGTGGTTGCGGGCGGCGAGCTCGATGTCGATGGGCTCCGCGCCGTCGCGGATGAGCCCGAGGATCTGTGCATGCTCGACAACCGACTCCTCGGCCCGGCCGGGCACAAAGGTGAACGTCGAATCGCGCAGTCCCGACATCCGCGTCCAGCAGCGGTGCACCTGCTCGAGGACGAGCGGGTTGGGACACGCCCTGAACAGCACGGAGTGGAACTCCTTGTTCAGCTGCGTGAAGTAGTTGGGGTCGAGCCGGTCGAGCAGCGAACGCATCCGCTCGTTGATCGCCTCGGCCTCCTCGAGTGCTGCGGCATCGAGGAGCGGTGCTGAGAGCGCGGTCGCATAGCCTTCGGCCACGCCGAGGGTCTGCATCGCATCGAGGTAGGCGCGCTCGTCGACGAGCGCGACACGCGCGCCGACGTTGCGGTCGTATTCGACGAGCCCCTCGGCCTCGAGCCGGCGGATCGCCTCGCGCACCGGGATCGCGCTCATCTGCAGCTCCTCGGCGATGGGGGAGAGGACGAGGCGGTACCCGGAGCCGAACTCCTTTGACAGGATCCGTTCGCGGATCCAGTCGTAGGCCCGCTGCGACTTCGAGGCTACGACGGTCGTCTCGACCTCCGGTGGGCTCGCCGTCGCCGAGGCGGTGGCTGGCTGGCGGCTCATGACCGGCCAGCCTGCTGGTCGGCTTCGTACTTCGCGCGCCAGTCCTTGTTCATCGGGAACAGTCCGTCGACCGGGTGGCCGTCGGCGACCTGCTCGAAGACCCAGGCGTCCTCGGTCTCCTTCTTCGCTGCCGCCTCGGCGACCTCCTCGGCCAGGGCCGGGGGGATGACGATGGCGCCGTCGTCATCGGCGACGATGATGTCGCCGGGCTGCACGACGGTGCCGCCGCAGCTGATCGTCAGGTCGGTGTCCCACGGCACGTGGCGGCGGCCGAGCACGGCAGGGTGTGCACCCTGGGAGAAGACCGGGATGTCGATGTCGGCGACGGCGGCGTAGTCGCGCACACCGCCGTCGGTGATGATGCCGGCGGCACCGCGGGTCTTGGCGCGCAGGGCGAGGATGTCGCCGAGGGTGCCCGAGCCGGTCTCGCCGCGGGCCTCGATGACGATGACTTCGCCTTCGCCGACGGCGTCGAAGCAGCGCTTCTGGGCGTTGAAGCCTCCGCCGTGACTCTTGAACAGGTCCTCGCGGCCGGCGATGAAGCGCAACGTCTTGGCGGTGCCGACGATCTTGGCACCCGGACGGTTCGAGCGCACCCCGTCGATGGTGACGTTGTTCAGGCCGCGCTGGCGCAGCTGCTGGGAGAGCCCGGCGACCGGGATCTCGGCGAGCGTGGCGCGCAGCTCATCGGTCAGGGCCGGCTCTGGTGCCAGGCCGGCGGCCTCGCGGGAGCCGTAGGCCTCCTCGCGCTGGGTGTCGTCGACCTTCGGCAGGGAGCCGATCTCGGCATCGAAGTCACCCGGGCCCTCGACGACGGTGCTGACCAGCCGTCCGGTCGACGGGGCGCCGGCGGCTTCGGGGGCGTCGACCTCGATCTCGATGACGTCGCCGGGTTCGGCGACCGAGGAGCCGGCTGGGGTGCCGGTGAGGATGATGTCGCCGGTCTCCAGGGTCACGTGCTGGGACAGGTCGGCGATGAGCTGGGCAAAGGGGAAGAACATGCCGGCACCGGTGTCCTCCTGCACGAGGTTCCCGTTGTGCCAGGTGCGCACGCGCAGCTGCTCAGGGGACACCTCGGCGGCGGTGATGAGGCCGGGGCCGAGCGGCGTGTAGCCGTCGCGGCCCTTATTGCGCAGGTTCGAGCCCTTGTCGTTGGAGCGCAGATCGTACAGGCCCCAGTCGTTGGCCGCGGTCACCCAGCCGACGTGCGACCAGGCATCGGCGGGGTTCACCCGCTGGGCAGGCGTGCCGATGATGAGGGCGATCTCGCCTTCGTAGGCGAGCAGCTCGGTGCCGGCCGGGCGGGCGACCTCCGCGCCTGCCGGGTCACCGGAGGCGGCCACCGAGCTCAGCGGCTTGATGAAGTACGAGGGGCTGGCCGGCTTGCGGCCGCGCTGGGCGGCGCGGGACTCGTAGCTGAGGTGGACGGCGATGATCTTGCCGGGCACCTGGGGCAGCGCGGCAGTGCGTTTGTTCGTCGCGGCGTCGGTGTCCATGGGCTCCTTGCTTTCTGTTGGTGATACTGCCTGTGAGGCAGGTCTCTGAAACGGCTTAGGATGTGATCTGCTTTACACAATATCTGAAATCATATATCTTTTCATCTATCACTGTGAGCACCCTCACCCAGACCGCGAATATTCCACCGCAGATGTTCCGCAGCCGCACCACCTGGCTGCGCTGCCGCCGGGTCGACGAGAACCCGGCGCGTGTGCGGTCTGGAGAGACGTATAAGGAGCGTTCATGTCTGCAGCGTCAGCTGTGACCACCTCGCCGACCTCGGCGAGAGAACGGCGCAAGGTCGCCTTCGCCGCCGTCATCGGCACCACCATCGAGTGGTACGACTACTTCGTCTACGCAGCTGCCGCCGGGCTCATCTTCGGCCAGCTGTTCTTCGAACCGGCAGGGCAGCAGTTCGCTGTCATCATCTCGTTCGCCAGTGTGGGCATCAGCTTCCTGTTCCGGCCGCTCGGCGCCTTCCTCGCCGGCCACTACGGCGACAAGCTCGGCCGGCGGTTCATCCTCGTCGTCACCCTCATCGGCATGGGCGCGGCCACCGTCCTCATCGGCCTGCTGCCGACCTACGAGACGATCGGCCTGGCCGCACCGCTCCTGCTCATCGGCCTGCGCATCCTGCAGGGCATCTCCGCCGGCGGCGAATGGGGCGGTGCGGTCCTCATGGCCGTCGAGCACGCACCGGGTCACCGCCGCGGCCTGTTCGGCGCGATGCCGCAGGTCGGTGTGCCCTTCGGTCTGCTGCTCGCCAGCGCGATGATGGCGATGATGACCGCGATCTTCCCCGGTGACGCCTTCCTCCAGTGGGGCTGGCGCATCCCGTTCCTCTTCAGCATCGTGCTCATCGGCGTCGGCTACTGGATCCGCCGCAGCGTCGAGGAGTCCCCGGTCTTCGCTGAGATCGCCGAGCGCCGCGAACAGGCCAGCGCCCCGGTCGTCTCCCTCTTCGCCCGCTACGCCCCGCTCGTGCTGCTAGCCGCCTGCGTCTTCGCCGGCAACAATGCCGTGGGCTACATGACAACCGGCGGCTACGTCCAGCACTACGCCACTGACCCGGGCGGACCCGTCGCCCTGCCGCCGGGACCGGTCCTGTGGGCCGTGACGATCTCCTCGCTCACCTGGCTGCTCTCGACCTTCGCCGCCGGCTGGATCTCCGACCACCTCGGGCGCAAGAACACCTACCTGCTCGGCTGGATCCTCCAGGGCGCTGCCGTCGTTGCGCTGTTCCCGCTCGTCAACACCGCCACCGTCGGCATGCTCACCCTCGCGCTTGTGCTGCTGACCATCGGCCTCGGCCTCACCTACGGCCCGCAGGCCGCCTGGTACACCGAGCTGTTCCCGGCCTCCGTGCGGTTCTCCGGTGTGTCGATCTCCTACGCCCTGGGCTCCATCATCGGCGGCGCCTTCGCCCCGATGATCGCCCAGTCGATCCAGCAGGCCACCGGCTCGTCGACCGGAGTGACCTTCTACCTGCTCGGCATGACCGTCATCGGCCTCATCGCCACCCTCATTCTGCGCGATCGCCGCGGCATCGACCTCTCGCCGAACGCCGAAGACGAGCAGACCCGCGGGATCTACGCTGGAAGCAGCCACCGCACCGGACCGCACGCCAAGCCGGCCACCGCCTCGGGAAAGGCGCCCACCGCCTCGGGCACGGCCGAGACCACCACTGACCACGCGACCACGAAATCCGACCGCCTGGGAACTGCCGGCCGCTGAGCCGCGCGAAGCCAAAGGAGCCTCAGATGCAATTCCACCACCACGGATACGTCACCCACGACCCGCTCATCGAACCGGCCGCCGGCATCGGCGTCGACCGGCCCGAGGAGCTGCCCGATGAGATGGACGTCCTCATCGTCGGCACCGGCCCGGCCGGCATGATCACCGCCGCCCAGCTCGCGCAGTTCCCCGACGTGCACACCCGGATCATCGAACGCCGCCCCGACCGGCTGGCGATCGGGCAGGCCGACGGCATCCAGGCGCGCAGCGTCGAGACCTTCCAGGCTTTCGGGTTCGCCAACCGGCTCATCGACGAGGCCTACCGGATCACCGAGATGTGCTTCTGGGGCCCCGATCCAGACAACCCGGAGAACATCGTGCGCCAGTCGCGCCCGGCCGATGATCCGCACGGGATCTCCGAGTTCCCGCACCTCATCGTCAACCAGGCCCGCATCCAGGACCACTTCGCTGAGTTCATGCACAACTCGCCGGCGCGCATGAAGCCCGACTACGGCTGGGAGATGGTCGGCCTGTCCCGCGATGACGCCCAGGAGCACCCGGTCGCCGTCGAGCTGCGCCGCACCACCGGACCCGATGAGGGCAGCACCCGCACGGTGCGTGCGAAGTACGTCGTCGGCTGCGACGGCGCGCACTCGCAGGTGCGCAAGGCGATCGGCCGCAAACCGCAGGGTGACCAGGCCTTCCACGCTTGGGGCGTGATGGACGTGCTCGCCGTCACCGACTTCCCCGACATCCGCACGAAATGCGCGATCCAGTCGAGCTCCGGCGGCAACATCCTCCACATTCCGCGCGAGGGTGGCTACCTGTTCCGCATGTACGTCGACTTGGGCGAGGTGTCACCCGAGGACGCCGGTGCGATCCGCAAGACCACCGTCGAGGACACGATCGCCAAGGCGAACGCGATCATCCACCCGTACTCCCTCGACGTCAAGAACGTCGCCTGGTACTCCGTCTACGAGGTCGGCCACCGGGTCACCGACCGGTTCGACGACGTCGACGACGGCGATGAGCGCACTCCGCGCGTCTTCATCACCGGCGACGCCTGCCACACCCACTCGGCGAAGGCCGGGCAGGGCATGAACGTGTCGATGCAGGACGGGTTCAACATCTCCTGGAAGCTCGGCCATGTGCTCTCCGGCCTGGCCCCGGAATCGCTGCTGCGCACCTATTCGCAGGAGCGGCAGCCGGTGGCGCAGAACCTCATCGACTTCGACAAGGAATGGTCGACGCTCATGGCGAAGAAGTCGAGCGAGTTCGAGGACCCGGCGTTCCTCGCCGACTTCTACGTCAAGACCGCTGAGTTCCCGGCCGGCTTCATGACCGAGTACGACTCGGCCCCGCTGACCGGCAGCGCCGAGCACCAGCAGCTGGCCGCAGGCTTCCCGCTGGGCAAGCGCTTCAAGTCGGCCCCGGTCGTCCGCGTCGCCGATGCGGTGCCGCTGCACCTGGGCCACCACGCCCGGGCCGATGGCCGCTGGCGCATCTACGTCTTCGCCGACGCCCCGGCAGTCGGGGCCGCGGACTCGAAGCTCGCCGGCTGGGCTGACTGGATGGCAGGCGACGCCGCCTCGCCGCTGCGCGTGCACACGCCGGCCGGCGCGGACCCGGACGCCCTCTTCGACGTCAAGGTCGTCTACCAGCAGGCGCATCACGAGTTCGAGGTCACCTCCGTGCCCGAAGTGTTCCGCCCGAAGGTCGGCCCGTACGAGCTCATCGACCAGGAGAAGGTCTTCGCGACCGCCCCGCAGGACACCCATGAGAGCGACCGCCACCTCGCCGGCGACATCTTCGCGATGCGCGAGATCTCCCGCGAAGGCGCTGTCGTCATCGTCCGGCCCGACCAGTACGTCTCCGCCGTGCTGCCGCTCGATCGTCCCGAGCTCGTCGGCGAGCACTTCGCACCGCTGCTCCACCGCGTGTGAGGCTCGGGTCTTGAGTCTCTGCTGGTGAATCCCGGCTGGTGACTTCCAGCCGGTGATCCCGTCCCCGAGGCGCCGGTTCCGTGAGTTCGGAACCGGCGCCTCGGGCGTCTGTATGGTGGAGATATGGCTCACACATCCCCATGGAGCACCACCACCGTCATGTCGCCGCTGCCGCTGGGCGTCCTCATCCTCTCGGTCGTCACGGTCGCCGGGCTCAGCATCGCCTTCTGGTCGGAGGTCGGCTGGTTCATGCTCGCCTGCACGATCGTCGTCATCGTCCTCGCCGTCCCGCTCTTCGCCGCCCGCCTGCGCATCGACGAGACCGGGGTGACCACCGCCTCGGTCCTGGGATCCCCGCGCGCGATCATTCCGCGCGAGGACATCACCGGCGTCGAGGTCACTCGCGTCGACCCGCTCGGCGACTACCTCGGCTGGGGATGGCGGTCGAACAAGACCGCCAAGGGCTTCGTGCTGCGCGACGGGCCAGCACTCATCATCCACCGAACCGCCGGCAAGGCGATCGTGTTCACCACGCCCGAGGCGGAGGACGCCGCCGAACGGATCGGCACCCTGGTGCCGCGCTGAGAGGTGCCAGGCTGAGCGGTGCCGCCAGCCACCCGCGCTGACTGCTGAATCCTCGGTTCTGGATTTTGCAGTCAACGTCGATGAATCGGGTGAAACGTCGACGTTGACTGCTGAATCAAGCACTCTGAATCTGGCACTCAACGTCGATCCACCCGTCCCCGCACACACCGGCGCCCTGGCCTCGGTGAGACCAGGGCGCCGGGCCGGTGCGTCACTCCGGCGAACCGCTGTGCGTCAGCGGCGGCTTTCGAGGGTCTCCTTGACCTTCGCGATCGCGAAGCCCCAGCCCTGCTCAACCGTCGGCTTCGGCGGCACGGAGATCTCATCGGGGTTGGTGAGCACATCGATGAGCACCGGCGACTTCTGCGCGAACGCCCAGCGCAGCGACTCCTCCAGATCCTCGGGCTCCTCCACCCGGCGGGAGGTCCAGCCCATGGCCGTGGCGACGGCGGAGAAGTCCGGGTTGTCGAGCTCGGTGCCGAACTCCGGCAGCCCGCCCTGCTCCTGTTCGAGCTTGACCATGCCGAGACGCGAGTTGTTGAAGACGACCGCGACGATCGGCAGATCGTAGGTGACCGCGGTGCGCATATCGCCGAGCAGCATCATGAGCCCGCCGTCACCGCACATCGCCACGACCGGCCGCTTCCGGTCGAGGGCCTGTGCGCCGAGGGCCTGCGGCAGCGCATTGGCCATCGACCCGAGGTTGAACGAGCCGAGCAGCCGGCGCTCATCGCGCATGCTGATGAAGCGCGACATCCACACCGTCGACATACCTGTATCGGAGGTGAAAACGGTGTCGGCCGGGGCGAGCTCGTCGAGCAGCGCACCGACCATCTCCGGGCGGATCCGGTCATCGGGGTTGTCGAACAGCCCGCGGAGTCGCTCGAGCATCGAACCCGTGCCGCCCTCGGGGTCCGACAGGATGCCCTGGTGCTTGCGCCAGTCGGCGTAGCGCTTCTGCACCTTGGTCAGCAGTTTGTCGTCCTTCTTCGGCTGCAGCCTCGGCTGCAGGGCCCGCAGGGTCTCACCGACGTCGCCGACGAGCGGCAGGTTCACCTGGGTGCGCCGGCCGATGTGGGACGGGCGCACGTCGACCTGGATGACGGTTTTGCCCTCGGGGAACCACTCGCGGTACGGGAAGTCGGTGCCGAGCATGAGCAGCACATCGCAGCCGTCGAACGCCTCGGCCGCGGCCGGGTTGCCGATGAGCCCGGACTGCCCGACGTTGAACGGGTTGTCGTCGTCGAACGCATCCTTGCCCTTGATGGTGACGACCATCGGCGCGTTGAGCGTCTCGCACAGCGCGAGCACCTCGGCCCGGGATTCCCGCGCGCCGATCCCTGCGAGCACCGTGACGGCCTTCGCGTCGTTGATCGCGGCAGCTGCCGCATCGAGCTGGGATGCCGCCGGCGCACCGGCCGGCAACGGGCCGGCGAGCACCGGTTCGACTGGGTCGTCGAGGTCGAGCGTGCCGAGATCGCCGGGGATCGTGAGCACCGCGACGCCGGATTCGGCGTAGGCGGTGTTGATCGCCTGTTCGAGCATGTGCGGCACCTGCTCAGCGGAGGTGATCGTCTGGTTGTACACGGCGACATCGGAAAACAGCAGGTCGTTGTTGACCTCCTGGAAGTAGTCGCTGCCGGCCTCGGCACTCGGCACCTGCCCGCAGATCGCCAGCACCGGGGCGTGGGACTTCTTCGCGTCGTACAGGCCGTTGAGCAGGTGGACCGAACCCGGCCCGACGGTGCCCATGCACAGCCCGATCCGGTTGCTCAGCTGCGCCTGCGCGGCCGCGGCGAAGGCGGCCGCCTCTTCGTGCCGCACCCCGATCCACTGAATCCGCCCATCGCGGCGGATCGCATCGGTCAGCGGATTGAGCGCATCGCCCACGACACCCCAGGACTGCTCGACCCCGTGGTCGGCGAGGGTGCGGATGATGTGCTCGGCGATCGTCGTCATGACATGGACTCCTTCTCGTGTGCGTCCGTGTGGTCAGGTGCGGGTGGCTGTGGGGCCCGGCCGCGTCCCGGCGCCGAGGCTGAGGCCGTGTGATGCGGGTGGCGGGCTGGTCCGCGGGAGGGCCGGAATCTCGCGGCTGAGCAGATGGAGTTCGTGGGTGCCGGGATAGCGCAGTGCGCAGAGCTCGTCGTCGGCGGCGAGCACGGCGTTCACTCCGGTTCCCACTGTCCTCCTCCCTGTGTATGAATGCAAGTGTCCTTGACCGACTCCTGCCCTCTGACCTGCGCCGTCACCGATGCGAACGAAAGTGGGACCTGACTGACACTGCACCGCCTCGAAACGACGCAGCTGCTGGTCAGAACCATTGACGAGACGATCAACGAAAGGGAGGCGCCGCGCCCAGCACCGGCGACTTCCCTGAATCCGTGACCGCCCCCAAGCCGGAATCGGTTCCCGAGGCGGTGCTCGCGATAGGCTGACGGCACCCGTCCCACTTGCCCCTGGCCTGCAAAGGAGCACCATGACCGAGACCCGCGCCTCCCACGGCACCGTCGTCCTCACCGTCACCGAGGGCCTCGCCCACGTCGAGATCGACCGCGCCGAGACCCTCAACTCGCTCACCGGCGAGGTGATGGCCGACCTCGTCGAGATCGGCACAGGCCTCATCGACCGCGATGATGTCAGCGCCGTCGTGCTCTCCGGGCGCGGCCGGGCGTTCTGCGCTGGCCTCGATGTCAGCGAATTCGGCCGGATGGTCTCCGGTGGCGGGGGATCACCGGAGTCCGAGGAGCCCCTCGGTGCTACCCGCGCCCTGGCTCAGCAGTGCGTGCACGTATGGTCGCTGGTGCCCGCCCCGGTCATCGCCGCTGTGCAGTCGGTCGCCTACGGCGGCGGGCTGCAGATCGCCCTCGGCGCCGACGTGCGCATCGCCAGCCGCGAGCTCAAGGCCTCGATGATGGAGGTCAACTGGGGGATCATCCCCGATATGTGCGGCACCCAGCTGCTCACCCGGCTCATCGGGCCCGGCCGGGCCAAGCTGGCGATCTTCACCGGCCGCGTCATCGACGCCGACACCGCATTCGCGTGGGGCATGGTCGACGAACTCGCCGATGACGCCAACGCCGCAGCGCTCGCCCTCGGCCGCGAGCTGGCCGAGAAGTCCCGCCCGGCTCTGCAGGCAGCCAAGCAGCTCGTCGACCTGGCCGCCACCGCCGATCTCACAGCGGGATTCGCCGCCGAACAGGACGCGATCCGCTCGCTCATCGGCGGACCCGAACAGCAGCAGGCAGTCGAGAAGCGGATGGCTGAGCTGGCAGCGCGCAAACGCTGAGCGCTGAGCGTTGCCGCCGTCGTCCGAGGAGGCTCAGCGCAGTCCTGTGCGTAGCGCCGGCCGTACCCCGCCGGTCACTCCTCTTCGCCGCTGGCCACCGCCTGCGCGAACTGTGCACGGTACAGACCGGCATAGGCGCCGTCGGCGGCGATGAGCTCCTCATGCGATCCCTGCTCGACGATGTCGCCGTGCTCCATGACGATGATGACGTCGGCATCACGGATCGTCGAGAGCCGGTGGGCGATGACGAAACTCGTCCGGCCGGCACGCAGCGCGTGCATCGCCTCCTGGACGAGCACCTCGGTGCGGGTGTCGACCGAGGAGGTCGCCTCATCGAGGATGAGCACCGGGGGATCGGCGACGAAGGCGCGCGCCATCGTGATGAGCTGCTTCTCACCGGCCGACAGGCTCGTGCCGTCCTCATCGAGGACCGTGTCATATCCGGCGGGCAGGCTGCGGACGAACCGGTCGACATAGGTCGCCTCGGCGGCACGCTGCACCTCATCGGGCCCGGCGTCGGGGTTGCCGTAGGCGATGTTCTCCTCGATCGTGCCGCCGAACAGCCACGTATCCTGCAGCACCATGCCCATCCGGCGGCGCACCGCCGCCCGTGACATCTGCGCGGTGTCAACACCGTCGAAGAGGATCCGGCCGCCGTCGAGCTCGTAGAAGCGCATAAGCAGGTTCACCAGCGTCGTCTTCCCCGCCCCGGTCGGTCCGACGATCGCAACCGTCTGTCCGGGCTCGACGGAGAGGTTCATATCGCGGATGAGCTCGCTGTCGGGTGAGTAGGAGAAGCGCACGTGCTCGAAGTCGATCGCCCCGCGCACCGGGCGCGCGCCCTCGACCGGATCCGGGTTGAGCACCTCCTCCTCGACGTCGAGGAACTCGAAGACCCGCTCGGCGCTCGCCACGGCCGACTGCAGCTGGGCGGCCATCCCGCCGAGCTGCCCCAGGGGCTGCATAAACTGGCGGGAGTACTGGATGAACGCCTGCACATCACCCAGCCGCAACGACCCGGTCGCCACCATGACCCCACCGACGACGGCGATGGCGACGTAGACGAGGTTGCCGAGGAACATCATCATCGGCATGAGCACACCCGAGAGGAACTGCGCCTTGAAACTGGCCTGGTAGACCCGCTCGTTCTCGTCATCGAAGGCCCGCTGGACATCTCCGCTTCGGCCGAATACGCGCACGAGCGCATGCCCTGTGACGGACTCCTCGACCCGGGCGTTGAGCGTGCCGGTCTCGGCCCACTGGGCGACGAACTGCTTCTGCGAGCGCGTCGCGATGATGCCGACGACCACCGCGATGAGCGGGATCGCGAGCAGAGCGACGAGCGTAAGCTTGAGCGAGATCGTCAGCATCATGACGAGCACCGCGATGATCGTCAGCACACTGTTGACGATCTGCCCGACCGACTGGTTGAGCACCTGGCTGAGGTTGTCGAGGTCGTTTGTCAGCCGCGAGAGCAGATCCCCGCGCTGCATCCGGTCGTAGTACGACAGCGGAACCTGGTGGATCTTGTCCTCGATCCGGGTGCGCATGAGCCGCATGACCCGCTGGATGACGACGTTGACGAGCGCCGACATCGCCCACAGCATCACCGACCCGGTAAGGAACACACCGAGGGCCAGCAGCAGCGTCTGACCCAGCGCGTGGACATCCAAGCTCTGGCCTGGGGTGATGTGCATGGCGGCGAGCATGTCGGCCTCGGTGGTGCGGCCTTCGGCGCGCAGCTGGCCGACGAGCTGGTCCTGCGTCATGTCGGCCGGCAGGCGCGAGGCGATCGCGCCTTCGAAGACGATGTTCGTGGCCTCGCCGAGGATCTTCGGCCCCAGCGCCGTGAGCACGACCGCAGCCACGCCGGAGAGCAGCGCGAGCATGAGCAGCAGCGCGTGCGAGCGGAACCAGCCGGCCAGACGGTTGAAGTTCGGCCAGAACGCCTTCGCCTTGCCCATCGGCGCTGTCCCCCAGTCGCCGGCTGAGGGCGGGGGCTGGTTGTCGTCTGCCTCGTCGACCGCGCCCGAGGCGGTGGGTGCCATGCCCGAGGTGGTGCCCGCCGCGGCCGGGTCAGCGGCCGGATCAATGGTTGGGTCGGTCGGTTCCGCCGCAGTGGGCTTCTCTGGATTCACGGGGTTCACAGTGCACTCCCGACGCTGCGCTGGGATTCGATGATCTCGCGGTAGACCTCATTGCCGCTAGCTGTAGTTCCCCGTGAG
>NZ_DLOD01000012.1:0-4554 GCF_002479565.1 Brevibacterium sp. UBA7493
CACCCTCAATTACGAAGAGCCGATAAACCAGTGCGGCGCCCATGGGTCAGCCTATGGTGTATGGTCACTGCATGCTGACTATTGCTTCTCGTGTGAATGTGATGAACCGGTTGGGTCGCGCGATGGCGGATCCGACGCGGTCGCGGATTCTGCTCTCGCTGCTGGAGTCGCCCGGCTACCCGGCGGTGCTGGCCCGGGATCTCGGGTTGACGCGGACGAACGTGTCGAACCACCTGGCGTGCCTGCGGGGGTGCGGGATCGTGGTCTCCGAGCCGGAGGGCCGCCAGACCCGGTACGAGATCGCGGACCCGCACCTGGCGGCGGCCCTGACGGGACTGGTGGATGTGACGCTGGCGGTCGATGAGAACGTGGCGTGCATCGATCCGGCCTGCACGGTTCCCGGCTGCTGCGACGCGCAGGGGTCTGTCTCGGAGGATGCCTCGTGAGCGCCGCATGCGGCTGCGACGAGCCGGTCACCGCACCCGGTGGCGAGGCCGAGGAGGTGGAGCGTCCGTGGTGGCGCGACCCGAGCCTGCTGCTCCCGATCTTCTCCGGGGTCGCCTTCATCACCGGCCTGATCCTGGAGTGGTCGGGCCTGGAGGCGGCTGCGGCGGTGGTGTTCTGGGCGGGCCTGCTGCTGGGGGCATACACGTTCGCACCCGGCGCGATCCGGAACCTGATCACCCAGCGCAAGCTCGGAATCGGACTGCTGATGACGATCAGCGCCATCGGCGCGGTCATCCTCGGCTACGTCGAGGAAGCAGCGGCGCTGGCGTTCTTGTACTCGATCGCGGAGGCACTGGAGGACAAGGCGATGGATCGCGCCCGTGGCGGTCTGCGGGCACTGCTGAAGCTCGTACCCGAATCCGCGACCATCCTCCGCGGCGGCACTCCGGTGGAGGTGCCGGCCCGGGAGATCACGGTCGGTCAGGTGCTGGTGGTCCGGCCCGGGGAGCGGGTCGCCACCGACGGCATCGTCCGGGCGGGGCGGTCGAGCCTGGACACCTCGGCGATCACGGGCGAATCGATCCCCGTCGAGGTCGAGTCCGGTGATGAGGTTTCGGCCGGGGCGATCAACATCGCCGGCGTGCTGGAGGTCGAGACGACCGCCACGGGCACGGACAATTCGCTGACCACGATCGTCGAGCTGGTTGAGCAGGCCCAGGCCGAGAAGGGCGACCGGGCGCGCATCGCCGACCGGATCGCTCGCCCGCTGGTGCCCGGGGTCATGATCCTGGCCGTCCTCGTCGGCGTGATCGGGTCGCTGCTGGGTGACCCGCAGCTGTGGATCACCCGGGCCCTGGTGGTGCTGGTCGCGGCCAGCCCGTGTGCGTTGGCGATCGCGGTGCCGGTCACGGTGGTCTCGGCGATCGGCGCGGCGAGCAAGTTCGGCGTCATCATCAAGAGCGGTGCCGCGTTCGAACGCCTCGGCGGGATCCGGCATCTGGCCGTGGACAAGACCGGAACCCTGACCCGGAACCAGCCGACCGTGACCACGGTGATCCCGGCCGGCGGCAGGAACGCGGACCAGGTTCTGGCCTTCGCCGCAGCCGTCGAGCAGCACAGCACTCACCCCCTGGCGGCGGCCATCACCGGTGCCGCGGCCGGGGCGCCGGTGGCCCAGGGCGTGACCGAGGAGGCCGGGCACGGCATCTCCGGGACCGTTGAAGGGCATCGGGTGACGGTGGGCAGCCCCCGCTGGATCGACCCCGGATCGCTCCAGGCTCGGGTCGCGGCCCTGGAAGCCGAGGGGCAGACCTGCGTGCTGGTCACCGTCGACGGCACCGTCGCCGGTGCCATCGCGGTCCGCGACGAACTGCGCCCCGAGGTGCCCGAGGTCATCCGCACCCTCAACCGCCAAGGCGTTGAGGTCAGCATGCTCACCGGCGACAACGCCCGCACCGCAACCGCACTGGCACAGATCGCCGGGATCACCGACGTGCACGCCGAGCTGCGCCCGGAGGACAAGGCGCGCATCGTCGCGGGATTGGCCCAGCACCGACCGACGGCGATGATCGGCGACGGCATCAACGACGCCCCCGCCCTCGCGGGAGCGACGGTAGGGATCGCGATGGGCGCGACCGGGTCCGATGCGGCGATCGAATCCGCCGACGTCGCCTTCACCGGCCACGACCTGAGCCTGATCCCACCGGCGTTGCGACATGCGCGGCGCGGTCGGAGGGTCATCAATCAGAACATCGCACTGTCCTTGGCGATCATCATCGTGCTGCTGCCGTTGGCGATCACCGGCGTGCTCGGGCTGGCCGCGGTCGTGCTGGTCCACGAGGTCGCCGAGGTGATCGTGATCGCCAACGGACTCCGCGCCGCCCGCACCGGCCGCGTCCTCGCACGACAACCACACCCCACCCCCGCCGATGCGGTGAAGCAGCCGGCCGGAGCGCAGTAACCAAGCAGCCCGCCCGTCGACGTCAGGCACAGCAGCCTGTCTGCTGTGCCTGACGTCGCCCGACGGGCTGCGCCAGGCACCAGCCGAAGGAGAAGTGCACGTGGGCGTGGTGCCTGCCTCGTCCTTCGCACGTATCGGAGTGGCCAGAGCGTGCTTCCACCTTCGACTCCTTCTCGCTTCGTCCGTGGAGGCCCCGTGCGGAGAAGATCAGGATTCCGGATATCATCGGCGCGTGACGATTATCAGTGAGGCGCGGTCGGACCGTGCCAGGGGGCTTGCTCCTGTCGCGGCCGTGTTCCACTCGCTCAGCGATCCGACGCGGTTGGCCATCGTCAAGCAGCTGGCGGTGGAGGAGGCGCGCGTATCCGATCTGGTGAGCGAGCTGGAGCTGGCCCAATCGACGGTGTCTGCACACATGGCCTGCTTGCGCGACTGCGGTCTGGTCGCCGGCAGGGCGCAGGGGCGCAGCGTGCACTACTCGCTGAGCCGGCCCGAGGTGCTCGAGCTGCTCGCTCAGGTCGAGGCGCTGCTGACTGTCACTGGCAAGTCGGACAACGTGTGCTGCAACTACGTGCGCGCCGCCGAGCAGCAGTCCCTTCCGGGAGGATGCGATGCGTGACGTCCGTTGCCCCGAGACTCTGGAACCCGTCCCATCGGCGTGAAGCCGTCAACAGTCGAGCTGCTCATCGTCAGGAGTTTGAAAAGAGTGTTGTCCCCGCAGGTGTCACGCCGGTCGTTGATCCGCCGGTCCGGTGCTCTCACCGCCATCATCGCGCTCGGGCTGGCCGGGTGCGGTGGCGCCGATGATGAGCTGGCCGGGCAGGCCGGCAGCGAGCAGGGCTATGTAGCCGGATCTGGTGTCATCACCCAGCTTGCCGTGGGCGAGCGGGGCGAACCGATCGAGCTGGCCGCCGAGTACACCGATGGCACCAGCTTCGACATCGCCGACTGGCGCGGTGCCCCGGTGGTGCTCAACCTCTGGTACGCCGCGTGCCCCCCGTGCCGCAAGGAGGCTCCCGCCCTGCAGGCCAACTACGAGCGGTACCAGGACGACGGCGTGCAGTTCCTGGGCATCAACGTCCGCGATCAGGCCCCGGCCGCCGAGGCGTTCGCGAACACCTTCGGCCTGACGTTTCCGTCCATGCTGGATCAGGACGGGATCGGGGTGGCAGCACTGAGCACCGTGCTGCCGCCGCAGGCGGTGCCCTCCACGGTCGTCCTCGACGCCCAGGGGAGGCCGGCGGCCCGGGTGGTCGGGGCGGTCGATGAGTCCACCCTCAAGGCGCTGATCGCTGACGTGCTGGACGAGTCGGCATGACACTGGCGGCTCCCATCGGCGAGGTGTTCTCGCAGACCGTGCTGACCGGGCCGATGCTGCTGGCGATCCCGGTGGCCGTCCTGGCCGGGGCGGTCTCGTTCTTCTCCCCCTGCGTTCTGCCGCTGGTCCCCGGCTACGTCGGCTACGTCACCGGGCTGGGCGCCACCGCGCTGACCGACCGGAAGACCAGCAAGGTCATCATCGGGGTATCGCTGTTCATTTCTGGCTTCGCCGTCGTCTTCGTCACCATAGGCCTGGCGTTCAGCGCGGCCGGTGTGCTGCTCAGCCAGTGGGCCGATGTCCTCAACCGGGTGATGGGGATCGTCGTCATCATCGCCGGCATCGTATTCATGGGCGGCATCGGCATGTTCCAGCGCAGCACCCAGATCAGCAAGCGGCCACCCGCCGGCCTGTGGGGTGCGCCCGCGCTCGGTGCCACCTTCGCGCTCAGCTGGGCCCCGTGCATGGGCCCCACACTGGCAGCGGTTCTGGCCCTGTCGACCAGCTTCGGCGCCACCGGCACCGACGGCATCTGGCGCGGCGCGGCGCTGACGCTGATGTACTGCCTCGGACTCGGGGTGCCGTTCATCGTCGTGGCCGTGCTCATCGTCAAGGGCACCGGCAGACTGCAATGGGCCAGAGACCATCAGATCCTGATCAGCCGGATCGGCGGCGGGATGCTCATCATCATCGGACTGCTCCTGGTCACCGGGGTCTGGACCCACTGGGTCAACAGCCTGCAGGGCATGATCGGCGGCTTCCAGACCATCATCTGATGGGCCAGATGCGTCCACCCAGGGTTCGCCATTGGATCGCCCCGGGTCTGGTG
>NZ_DLOD01000009.1:0-6567 GCF_002479565.1 Brevibacterium sp. UBA7493
CACCGCACGAAGATCGCGGTCCACAGCGACGTGCCCGGGGTCAACGCCAAGGGCGCCTGCATCGGCCCGATGGGTCAGCGGGCCCGGTCGGTGACGACCGAGCTGCGAGGCGAGAAGGTCGACATCGTCGACTGGTCTCCCGACCCGGCCCAGTTCGTCGCCGCCGCGCTCTCCCCGGCCAAGGTGAGCTCGGTGCAGATCGTCGACCCGGCCCTGCGCGCCGCACGCGTGGTCGTCCCCGACTACCAGCTGTCCCTCGCGATCGGCAAGGAGGGCCAGAACGCCCGCCTCGCCGCCAAGCTCACCGGCTGGCGGATCGACATCCACTCCGACGCCGACACCGAGGCCGCACGGCCGCAGGGCCGCCAGTCCGCCCAGGCTCCGGACCGCTCGTCCAGCTCGGAGTCGGCAGGGTAGAATGAGCGAAACCGTGACTCCGGCGTCGGCCGGTCCGGGTTCCACGACCTCGCCACAGGGTGCTCGCGCACCGGTGCGGACGTGTCTCGGATGCCGCCGTCGGGACCAACGGTCGTCCCTGTTGCGGCTCGTCGCTTCGGCGCCGACGTCCCCGTCATCGCAGACGGTGATGCTGGTGCCCGACCCGGCGGGTCGCCTGCCCGGGCGTGGTGCGTGGATCCATCCCACCACCGCGTGTCTGGCGCAGGCGGAACGGAGACGGGCCTTCGGGCGCGCCCTCCGTCTCACGGCGGGAACGAACCTCGAGCAGGTGCGCACGTACGTGAGCGTGATCGAGGACGAGCACGACGAACGGGAGTCACGCCGGTAGCGACGGCGGTCCACCCCGGCACAGGTCATCGACGCGGTGTCGATGACGTACGCATGGAAACCGGAAGCGGGTTAGACGCTGATGAGTCACCGATGAGTACTCACCAATGAGCAACGCCCAGCACTGACGCCGGTCCGAGGACTCCCCCCGGGCCGGCAGATAGAGGAGAAACGTGGCCAAGGTCCGGGTCTACGAGCTCGCCAAGGAGCTCGGAGTCGAGAGCAAGACACTGCTGAATCACTTGAAGGAGAAGGGCGAGTTCGTCCGCTCCGCCAGTTCCACCATCGAGGCCCCGGTCGTGCGCCGGGTCCGTGAGTCCTTCGACGCGTCCCAGGCGGGCGGCGGCGGGGGAGCCCCGTCCTCGGGGGCGCCCAAGCCGGGTGCCACCCCCAAGCCGGGCGCGACGCCCAAGCCCGGTGCCGCCCCCAAGCCGGGCGCCGCCGCACCCAAGCCGGGCGCGGCCCCCAAGCCGGGATCCGCCCCCAAGCCGGGCGCCGCCGCACCCAAGCCGGGTGCCGCTCCCAAGCCCGGTGCGCCCGCGCCCACCCCGGCGCCCACGCCCGAGCCCGCCGCGGCTCCGGAGCCGAGCACGCCCGCTCCGCGTCCCGCAGCGCCCACTCCCAGCGCCCCGGCGGCGCAGGCCACGCCTGCTCCCGCCCCGGCCTCGCCGGCGCCCAAGCCCGGGGCCACACCCGGTCCGCGTCCGACCCCCTCGGCCCCCGCGGCCGAGCGCTCGGCCGAGAAGCCCGGCCCCCGTGGCGGTGGCGGTGCCCGTCAGGGTGGTCCTCGCCCCGGCCCGCGCCCGGGCAACAACCCGTTCGCCCCGAGCCAGGGCATGGGTCGCGGTGGCCGTGACGGTCGTGAAGGCCGTGAGGGCCGTGACGGCCGTGACGCGGGTGGTCCGCCCCGTCCCGGCAACAACCCCTTCGCGGCCAGCCAGGGCATGCCCCGTCCGGGCGGCTCCGGTGGTCCTCGTCCCGGTCCCCGTCCGGGTGGTGCCGCCGGTGGCGGTGCCGCGGCGGGTGCCCGTCCCGGCCCGCGTCCGGGTGGAACCGGTGGCCCGCGCCCCGGTCCCGGCGGTGCTCCGCGTCCGAACCCCGGCATGATGCCGGACCGCACGTCGGTCGGCCGTCCGGGCCAGCGTCCCGGTGGCGGTCGCCCCGGCGCCGGTGGCGGTGGTCGTCCCGGTGGTGGCGGCGGTGGCGGCTGGGGCGGTCGTCCCGGCGGTGGCGGCGGTCGTGGCCCCGGTGGTCGCGGCGGTACCCAGGGCGCGTTCGGCCGCGGAGGCGGTCGTCCGGTCCGCGGTCGCAAGAGCAAGCGCGCGAAGCGTCGCGAGTTCGAGGAGATGCAGGCGCCCAGCGTCGGCGGTGTCGTCGTCCCCCGTGGCAACGGCTCCACCGTCGTGCGGGTGCGTCGCGGCTCCTCGCTCAGCGACTTCGCCGACAAGATCAACGCCAACCCGGCCGCGCTCGTCACCGTGCTCTTCCACCTCGGTGAGATGGCCACGATCACCCAGTCGCTGGATGAGGAGACCTTCCAGATCCTCGGTGAGGAGCTCGGCTACAAGATCCAGATCGTCTCGCCTGAGGACGAGGACCGCGAGCTGCTCGAGAGCTTCGACATCGACCTCGAGGCTGAAGCCGAGGCGGAGGACGATGAGGACCTGCAGGCCCGTCCGCCGGTCGTGACCGTCATGGGTCACGTCGATCACGGTAAGACGAAGTTGCTCGATGCGATCCGCTCAGCCGATGTCACGGCCAAGGAGGCCGGTGGCATCACCCAGCACATCGGCGCCTACCAGGTGTCGATGGAGCATGAGGGTGAGAACCGCCGCATCACCTTCCTCGACACCCCCGGTCACGAGGCGTTCACCGCCATGCGTGCCCGCGGTGCCAAGGCCACCGACGTCGCGATCCTCGTCGTCGCTGCCGATGACGGTGTCATGCCGCAGACCATTGAGGCGCTCAACCACGCCCAGGCTGCCGGTGTGCCGGTCGTCGTGGCGGTCAACAAGATCGATAAGGACACCGCGAACCCGCAGAAGGTCATGTCGCAGCTGACCGAATACGATCTCATCGCCGAGGAGTTCGGCGGCGAGACGATGTTCGTGCCGATCTCGGCGCTGCAGCGCAAGGGCATCGACGACCTGCTCGAGGCCGTGCTGCTGACCACTGATGCGGCACTGGACCTCAAGGCCAACCCGGACAAGTCCGCCCGCGGCATCGCCATCGAAGCCAAGCTCGACAAGGGCCGCGGTGCCGTTGCCACCGTGCTCGTCGAGTCCGGCACCCTCAAGCAGGGCGATGCGATTGTCTGCGGCACCGCCTACGGTCGTGTGCGTGCGCTGTTCGACGAGAACGGCCAGTCGGTCGAAGAGGCCGGACCCTCGCGTCCGGTGCAGGTGCTGGGACTGTCATCGGTGCCGCGCGCCGGTGACACGTTCCTGGCCACCGATGACGACCGCACTGCCCGCCAGATCGCGGAGAAGCGCGATGCCATCGAACGCAATGCCGCTCAGGCACGCGGACGCAAGCGCATCAGCCTCGAGGACTTCACCAAGGCCCTCGAAGAGGGCAAGGTCGACATGCTCAACCTCATCCTCAAGGGCGACGTCTCCGGTGCAGTCGAAGCACTCGAGGATTCGCTGCTCAAGATCGATGTGGGCGAGGAAGTCGACCTGCGGATCATTCACCGCGGCGTCGGTGCGATCACCGAGAACGACATCAACCTCGCCACCGTCGACAACGCGATCGTCATCGGCTTCAACGTCCGGCCCGAAGCCAAGGCCCGCGACCTCGCCGAATCCGAGGGCGTCGATGTCCGGTACTACTCGGTCATCTACGACGCGATCGACGACATCGAGAACTCGCTCAAGGGCATGCTCAAGCCCGAGTTCGAGGAAGTCCACACCGGTTCGGCCGAGATCCGCGAAGTGTTCCGCTCCTCGAAGTGGGGCAACATCGCCGGCTGCATGGTCAAGGACGGCGTCATCAAGCGCAACTCCAAGGCCCGCATCACCCGCGATGGAGTCGTCGTCGGCGACAACCTCACAGTGGAGTCGCTGCGCCGCTTCAAGGACGACGCCACCGAGGTCCGCGAGGGCTTCGAGTGCGGTGTCGGACTCGGCAGCTTCAACGACATCCGCGAAGGCGACCTCATCGAGACCTTCGAGATGCAGGAGAAGCCGCGCGACTGACGCGACAGCATGACTGCCCGGCGCCTGCCCGTGACCTGCGGGCAGGCGCCGGTCCCACCGAAGATGCCCGGCACACGAAGAGAAGGAACCACCATGGCTGATGCCACCCGCGCCAGGAAGATCGCCGACCGCATCAAGGTCATCGTCGCGCAGACGCTCGAGAAGCGGATCAAGGACCCGCGCCTGGGCTTTGTCACCGTCACCGACGTCCGCGTCACCGGCGACCTGCAGCACGCCTCGATCTTCTACACCGTCTACGGTGACGAGGATCAGCTCGTCTCCACGCAGGCAGCGCTGAATTCGGCCAAGGGGCTGATCCGCTCCGAGGTCGGCAAGGGACTGCAGATCCGGCTGACCCCGTCGCTGGAGTTCATCGCCGACTCGGTGCCGGCCGCAGCAGCCGAGCTCGAAGAGCTGCTCGCCCAGGCGGCAGCCCGCGATGCCGAGGTTGCAGCACTTGCCAAGGACGCCGCCCCGGCAGGGGAGGCCGATCCGTACCGCAAGCCGCACGAGGACGACGAGTCCCGCGACTGAGGCACCGGTCAGCATGACTGACTGCGCGCCGCGCACACAGAACTGAACAGCTGCAGGCAGGCACTGGAACCCCTCCGGTGCCTGCCTGACTGTCTGCCACGAGACACACCTGTGTCTCCGGAACCAGGGGAGGAGCAGCCTGCATGGACTGGCTGATGAACACCGGTAGCATCGACGTGACGATGACTCTCGTGCTGCTGCTCCTGGCCGCCGGCCTGCTCGCCGGATGGATCGACGCCGTCGTCGGCGGCGGAGGCCTCATCCAGCTGCCGGCCCTGCTCATAGTCCCCGGCATCACCCCAGTCCAGGCGCTGGCGACGAACAAGGTCGGGTCCATCGCCGGGACCACCGCATCGGCACTGACCTATCTTTCCCGGGTCAGACCGGACAAGTCAGCGACGATCCCCGCCTCGGTCACCGCGCTCCTCGGGGCGATCCTCGGCGCCCGCGTCGCCACCCTGCTGCCGACGGCCGTGTTCGAACCCGTGATCCTCACTGCGCTTGTCGCCGTGGCCGTCTTCACCGTGCTCAAACCCCAGCTCGGTCTGGTCGCCCAGCTGCGCTTCGGCGAGCACTCCAAACGACACCACGCGATCTCCTGGCTCATCGGACTGCTCATCGGGTTCTACGACGGTCTGCTCGGCCCGGGCACCGGCTCCTTCCTCGTCATCGCCTTCGTCTCCATCATCGGCTTCGACTTCCTCCACGCCTCGGCCATGGCGAAGATCGTCAACTGGGCGACCAACCTCGGGGCGCTGCTGTACTTCGTCCCCAACGGCCACGTCATCTGGGCACTCGGGTTGGCAGTGGCGACCGGCAACGTCGTCGGCGGGTTCATCGGCGCCCGCACCGCGATCCGGCTCGGCAGCGGGTTCGTGCGCGTCGTGTTCCTCGTCGTCGTCACCGCGCTCATCCTCAAACTCGGGTTCGACTTCCTCTTCTGACACCGCGTTAACCCTGGTGAGCGGCAGTCCTGCTGGCTGGTGGAAACGTCCGGTGCCGAGGTGTGACAGAGCTCGCAGAGATGGGCTTCCGTCGTCGTTTTGTTATCGCCTGGGATGCCGTTACACTTTTACGAGATCACAGAACGATTACAGCTTTGTTAAGGGATAGTCGAATTGGGTAAGCACTCTGATCCGAACCAGTCGTCCTGGGCCTCCAGCGCCCGCACGCTCGTCCGCGATCTCAGCCGCCTCGGACGCTCCGGCAGCGGACGGCACTCTGCCGAGCATGCCTCGACGGCCACCGGCGTCATCAAGACCATCAAGCGCAAGCCGATGGTGGCCGCCATCGCCATTCCGGCCGCTGCCACCACTGCGATCGTCGCCTCCTCCTTCGCGCTCGGACCGAACAGCGAGTCCGGCGTCGTCAAGACCGAGCAGCAGGCCGCGTCCTCGCCGGATCCGGCCGAAGACATCAGCCTCGTCGACGAAGACGCGCTCAACCAGCAGCGCGAAGAGGCCGCCAAGGCCTACGAAGAGGGACTGAAGGACAACAAGGACTACCAGAGCAAGTCCGGTGCCGTCAGCGCCACCACCCCGAAGCCGAAGCCGACCCCCGCGTCGTCGAGCAGCTCCTCGAAGTCGACGACCAAGCGCGGCGGCGATGACACCGCCTCCCGCTCCAAGGGACGCGACACCAACGTCTCCTACGAGGCCTGCAGTGTGTCCTCCAGCATCGAATCCGGTCTGCAGCCGGTGGCCGTCAACGGCTACCGTGCGATCTGCGCGAACTTCCCCGAGGTCAAGACCTACGGTGGACACCGCAACCAGGCCGGCTCGGACCACAACAGCGGCATGGCCGTCGATGCGATGATCCGCGGTTCGGTCGGCGACCAGATCACGAAGTTCCTCATCGACAACCGCCAGGAGCTCAACGTCAAGTACGTCATCTGGGAGCAGAAGTACTACGCCTCGACCAACGGCTGGAAGGGCAAGCCGATGGAGAACCGCGGCGGCGACACCGCCAACCACTACGACCACGTGCACGTCTCCTTCAAGTGACGTGACCGGCGGGCCGCCCACCCGCACCCGACTCTCCCACAGCAGGC
>NZ_DLOD01000020.1:0-17718 GCF_002479565.1 Brevibacterium sp. UBA7493
CTCCCGAGGAAGTACACCTAGCGCTGACTGCTCACGTGCCGAAAACGCGGACTCCAGCCGCGGAGTCCGTCTCCAGATGCGTGGAAAACACTACTACTTTCGTCATAGGTCAGTGCGCTGACCAGCGGTGTTGCCTGCACCTCCAAAAAGTATGAGAGGAAGGTCACAAATCGCACACTTTTCGCCATAGGCTCTCGGGTATGACTGATTCAAGACAGACACCGCCGGCGCTGCGCAGAATGCGCACCGCCGGCGTCGCTACGACTGTGACTCTGGCGATGACCCTTGGATTCGGCACCTCTGTCCTTGCTGCACCGTCGCAGCCGGCAGAGAGCGCGCCCCAGACGGCCCCCGAATCGATGACGAACCCCACCGACATGGTCGACAAGCTCACCATCGCCTACACCGGCGAGACGTCCATGGCCGAAGCAGAGACCCTCGAGATCCCGGTCGCCGTCAAGGGCGACGCCGGCGATGTCCTCACCCTCAGGCTCAAGCACGCCCAGAACAACGAAATCGTCGAAGGCACCGACACTGACGTCACGATCGGGGAAGACGGGACGGCAGAGGAAACCCTTGAAGTCGAGGACCTCGCGCCGGGCACGTACGCGATCACCGGCGGCGACGAGAACCTCATGAACTCCGACAAGACTTTCACCGTCGAGGAGAAGGAAGGCGCAGAGGCGCCTGAGACCGGTGACAGCCCTGAGGCCAATGACCCGGAGGGCAAGGACCTCACGACGGATCGCGAAGACGGTCTCGACAAGTACTACCCCGAGCTGGCCAAGGAGCTGTTCGACGAAGACGGCGACGGCACCTACGAGATCCCCGAGCCGGCCCCCGGTGGCAAGAGCACCGGAAACGTCCCGAAGGGCCTGGAGAAGCACTACGGCCAGGCGCTCAACCTCTCAGCAGAGAACTGCAAGAAGCTCGGCCAGCCCAACTTCGAAGAGCGGATCGGCCGCGCACCTGAGTGCGGTTACGTCATCATGCCGATCGACGCCGAGGACCCGAGCGCAGGCAACATCGCTGTCTCGGTCATGAAGGTCAAGGCCGGCAAGGTCGAGGACGGCACGTTCGTCGAAAACAAGAATCCGCGCGGCACCGTGCTGTGGAACCCGGGCGGCCCGGGCGGCTCCGGTATGACGCTCTCGGTCGCCGGTGCGCTCTACGAGCCCGACCTGGCAGCCGAATACGACATGCTCGGCTTCGACCCGCGCGGCACCGGCACCTCGATGCCGTTCTCGCAGTGCTCCTCTGACGAGCAGATCGACAAGGACCGCGAGTCCAACCCGCACGGCAAGGAGACCCGCGAGGAAGTCGAAGAAGCACTCAAGGACCAGACCGAGCGGTCTGCCAATGACTGCTTCGAGAACACCGGAAAGGCCTTCGAGCTCGGTGAGGGTGGGCAGAAGAAGCTCATGCAGCACCTGGGCACCTGGGATGCTGTCGGCGACATGGACCTCATGCGCTCGGCATTCGGTGATGAGAAGCTCAACTTCATCGGTTTCTCCTACGGCACCCGCCTCGGATACGTCTACTCGCAGAAGTTCCAGGCCAACGTCGGACGCCTCGTCCTCGACGGTGTCGTCGATCCCGGCAAGGTCGACGAGCTGGCTGCGATGAAGGCGATCAACGCCGCCTCCGACAAGGTCATGCAAAGTGACGACGATCCGGCTGATGACGAAGACAAGACCATCAACCAGGGTGCTGGCTTCCAGAACACCTTCGAACAGTTCGCCAAGGACTGCACCGCCAAGGGCGCGCAGAACAAGACCTGGGGCGAGCTGTGGCCTGAGGTCTTCGGCGACAGCCCGATGGCGGACGAGACCTTCAGCTGCGCACTCGGCGACGGCGTCGACGACGTCGATCAGCTCACCGATGCGAACGCCAAGCTGCTGCAGACGCTTGAGTCCAAGCCGCTGCCGACCGGACAGCCGAACGACGAGCGGATGGTCTCTTTCGCTGACGGCCGCACCGGTGTCTTCCAGGCACTGTACTCCGAGACACTGTGGCCGCAGCTGGCCTACGGCCTCGCCGAGCTCAAGCAGGGTGAGACCGCCGGCATGCTCATGCAGCTGGCCGACAGCTACAACGACCGCGACGAGAACGGCCACTACGCGCCGATGCTCCAGGCGTTCACCAACATCCGCTGCACCGATGCCAACAGCTACGGTGACATGCCTGACATCGAGAAGGCACGTGACTTCGCTGAGCGCTACGACAAGGCTGCTCCGTTCCAGCGTTCGTCGAAGACTCCGGGTGAGTACGACTACTGCGACTTCTGGCAGTTCAAGGGCACCCTGCCCGCTCCGGAGAAGCTGACGAAGGTGCCGAACATCCTCGTCGTCTCGACGACGCATGACTCGGCCACCCCGTACCCGGCTGGCGTCAAGCTCGCCCGCGTCATCGACGGCACCCTGCTGTCGGCCTCGGGTGCTTCGCACACCTCGTACATGAAGCGCGACCCGAACATGACCTGCGTCGACGACACCGTCAATGACTTCCTCATCAACGGTGACGTACCTGAGGACGGCGACTACGGCAAGAAGCTCGACAAGCCCGACACCGTCAAGGATGATCGCGGCAACGACGTGACGCTCACGACCCAGTGCAAGGTCGAGACGTTCCGCTCGTCTGGCTTCTCGATCTCGACTGACAAGGCACACGCTGGTGAGAAGCTGCTCTACACCGCTGAGCACCAGGACGATGTCGACGACTACACCGTCGCCTTCGACGGCAAGAAGGTCGCTGAGGGCACGATGGACAACGGCGGCAACGCCGCCGGTCAGTTCACCGTCCCGGAGGACGCCAAGCCCGGCAAGTACGAGGTCACCCTCGTCAACGCCGCCGGCGATGTCGTCGCCACTGACTTCCTTGAGGTCATGAGCGATGACAAGCCCAAGGGCGATGACGACGATGACTCCAACGGCGGTGGCGACACCGACAAGGACGACAAGGGATCGGACGACGACGGCAAGGGCAAGAAGGACGACGGTCGCGACAAGAATGCCGACAAGGACGGCAAGCTTCCGCGCACCGGTGCTGAGATCATGCCGTACCTGCTGCTCATCCTCGCCCTCATCGGCGGCGGTTCCGCAGCACTGTACAAGTCGCGCCGAGTCTCCTCGGACAGCTGAGTGACCAGCTGACACCTGAACCGCACAGTTCACGGTGAGCGATCCACAGGGGCGGCCTCTTCGGAGGCCGCCCCTGTGGCGTGTCTGGAATCGGTCGGGCGCGTGAGCCCCGCAGCAGGGGAACAGCGCCGTTGTCAGGCGTCGGTGAGTATCGGCCCGACGTTGACTGACAGGAAGATCCGCCGGAACTGCGCCTCCGACAGGTACAGGTCGGTGCGTCGCGGATGGCGGGAGCCCGGTCGCGGGTCAGCGCCGCCGAGCGGATTGCGCAGATGGATGCGCAGCGGGCCTGCACCGTCCGGGAGCGGCCGGCCGTCCTCATCGACCCGAGCGATGCCGCAGACGACGTAGACGTGCCCGTTCATGACAGCGATCTGCCGGCCGGGATCATCCTCACGTGGAATGAGCCGGGCCGGCTTCCAGCGCAGCAGCGTGGAGGCGACCACCGGCCGGCCGGCCTCCAGCCAGGTCTGCACAGTTGCCAGCCGGGGAACCGGGCGGGCAGGAGTGACCTGACCGGTGAGCAGATAGAAGGCGTTGCCGGAGAAGCCGTGCTCGATCCCGGTGTAGGTGCCGCGCCCGAAGGTGACCGCGGCGGCCTTCTCGACAAGGCTGGCGAGATTCGCCCGGCCCCGGGAGTCCCCGGCGCGGTGGCGGGCGGGCACGAACGGGGAGATCGTCACTGCCCGGGCCCGCAGCCCGGTGCGCAGTCGCACCTGGATGAGCCCATTGGGAAGCGACTCGATGAGCGAGGCGGTGAAACCGGGCCGGGTGTGCTCGCAGGCGGCGAGGGCCGCGGCGAACCAGCAGTCGCCCAGCCTGCCCTGCTGCACTTCAACAGACGTCTCGATCACCCGGCCGGTCTCATCGGTGGGCACGTCGACACGGACGTCGAGACGCTGCGTGCCGCGAGCCCGGGGCTCCAAGGCGGACAGCGCTGCCAGGGCGGCTGCCGCCTCGGGTGCGGATGCGGGAATGAGCGCCTCCACAGCGCGGGTGGCGCGGTGGTGATAGAAGCCGGCCCGCCGCAGCAGGCGGGGGAGAAGCTTGAAGCGGGAATCCGGCTCGCCTGACAGCCCGGCATTGAGCGCGGCGGCATCGGCGGGCGTGAGGAAGGGCGCAGTCGCAGGCGCAGAAATGAGTGGCACGAACACACGGTTTCGTGTAGAGTAGTGGATTGGTCTGTGACCTCTGGACATGCCAGTTCCGTCTTTCTCCGGGTAGCTTAGCCCATCCGGTGAACTGTGCGGAACCGGACACTCCGGGTCAGGACTGCCGGTCGAATCAGGCCCCACCCGGGCAGCCGAAGCGGGCCTGAGACACGAACGAACGCAGCATGTCTGCGGGAAAATGGGGTTGACGAACGATATGGCCAAAAAAGAAGGGGTCATTGAGATCGAAGGAACCGTTGTCGAAGCACTCCCGAACGCCTCGTTCCGGGTGGAGCTGACCAACGGCCACAAGGTTCTGGCGCACATCTCCGGAAAGATGCGCCAGCACTACATCCGCATTCTCCCCGAGGATCGCGTCGTGGTGGAGCTCTCTCCCTACGATCTGTCCCGCGGTCGCATCGTCTACCGGTACAAGTAACAGATCTTTTCGACCGCTACTCTGCGTCGCCCCCAGGAAGCCTCCTGGGGTTTTCGCAGTCAGCAAGAAGGACTCACGATGAAGGTTCACCCCAGCGTCAAGAAGGTCTGCGAGAAGTGCAAGGTGATTCGGCGTCACAGCCGTGTCATGGTGATCTGCGACAACCCGCGCCACAAGCAGCGCCAGGGCTGATCGCTCACTTTACGCAGACTCCCGTTCGCTCCTGCTAGATGCAGCCGCGAGCACCACACCCAAGCAGACCTCGCCCCCTGCGGCAGGCCAGGCCCAGCCTGACAGGCAGCAGGACGATACCCCCGGTTCGGAGGCCGGGGACCCGGGACACCTCGGGACAGGTCTGAGCAAGCACCTTCGAAACGAAAATACGGAGTAAGAACTTATGGCACGTCTTGCCGGAGTCGACCTCCCGCGTGAGAAGCGCGTGGAAGTCGCCCTGACATACATCTATGGTGTGGGCCGCACTCGTGCGAGCCAGACCCTGACCGAGACCGGGATCAACCCGCACACCCGCGTCAAGGACCTCAGCGATGATGAGCTCGTGCAGCTGCGCGACTACATCGAGGGAACGTTCAAGGTGGAAGGCGATCTGCGCCGCGAAGTGGCCGCAGACATCCGCCGCAAGGTTGAGATCGGCTGCTATGAAGGCCTGCGCCACCGCCGCGGCCTGCCGGTGCGCGGTCAGCGCACCAAGACCAACGCTCGCACTCGCAAGGGCCCGAAGCGCACGGTCGCCGGTAAGAAGAAGTAATCCCGCTTTCACCGAACACCCTCGATCAGGAGTTTGAGATCTATGCCTCCCAAGTCACGCGCAGGAGCAGTGCGCAAGCCGCGTCGTCGCGATAAGAAGAACATCGTCAACGGCCAGGCCCACATCAAGTCCACGTTCAACAACACGATCGTCTCGATCACCGACCCCACAGGAGCTGTGATCTCCTGGGCTTCCGCCGGTGAGGTCGGATTCAAGGGATCGCGCAAGTCGACCCCGTACGCCGCGCAGATGGCCGCTGAGTCCGCTGCCCGCCGCGCCATGGAGATGGGCCTGAAGAAGGTCGACGTCTTCGTCAAGGGCCCGGGCTCGGGACGCGAGACCGCGATCCGCTCGCTCCAGGCCGCCGGCCTCGAGCTGGGCACCATCCAGGACGTCACCCCGACGCCGCACAACGGCTGCCGCCCGCCGAAGCGCCGCCGCGGCTGAGTCTCTCCGGTTCCCCGCTCCCGAGGCGGGCCGCCTGCTGGCAGGTGAGCCCCGCCTCGGGCACGGGGGACCGGAAGCACTGTCCACCACCCGCAAGCGTTACGAGTACTGACTTACTCAACTAGTGCATGCGAGCGTCATATAGCGGATGCTCGCTGAAAGGAAGCCCACGTGCTCATTGCACAGCGCCCCACGCTCACGGAAGAGGCTGTATCAGCCAATCGATCGCGCTTCGTCATCGAGCCGCTCGAGCCCGGATTCGGATACACCCTCGGCAACTCGCTGCGTCGGACCCTGCTCTCGTCCATCCCCGGTGCCTCGGTTACGAGCATCCGCGTCGATGGCGTGCTGCACGAGTTCACCACGGTGCCCGGAGTGAAGGAGGATGTCACCGAATTCATCCTCAACCTCAAGTCCCTCGTCGTGTCCTCGGAGTTCGACGAGCCGGTCGTGGCCTACCTGCGCAAGCAGGGCCCGGGCACGGTCACCGCTGAGGACATCTCGGCCCCGGCCGGTGTGGAGATCCACAACCCCGAGCTCTACATCGCCACGCTCAACGAAGACGGCCGCCTCGACATGGAGCTCACCATCGAGCGCGGTCGCGGCTACGTCTCCGCTGCGCAGAACAAGAACGCCGACGCCGAGATCGGCCGGATCCCGGTCGACTCGATCTACTCGCCGGTGCTCAAGGTCACCTACAAGGTCGAAGCCACCCGTGTCGAACAGCGCACCGACTTCGACCGTCTCATCGTCGATGTCGAGACGAAGCCGTCGATCGCCCCGCGCGACGCGGTCGCCTCGGCCGGCAAGACCCTCGTCGAGCTCTTCGGCCTGGCCCGCGAGCTCAACGTCGAAGCCGAAGGCATCGACATCGGCCCCTCGCCGGTGGACGCTGCCCTGGCCGCCGATCTCGCTCTGGCGATCGAGGACCTCGACCTCACGGTCCGGTCCTACAACTGCCTCAAGCGCGAAGGCATCCACACCGTCGGAGAACTGGTCGCCCGCAGCGAAGCAGACCTCATGGACATCCGCAACTTCGGTTCGAAGTCCATCGACGAAGTCAAGGCCAAGCTCAACGAGCTCGGACTCAGCCTCAAGGACAGCCCGGCGGGCTACGGCGAGGCTGACGAACAGATGAGCTACGTCGACGACGAGCAGTACTGAGCGGCTGACCGAACAGAGATTTCAAGGAGATAAACAATGCCTACGCCTACCAAGGGCAACCGCCTCGGCGGCTCCCCGGCGCACGAGCGGGCGATGCTGAACAACATGGCGTCCCAGCTCTTCGAGAACAAGTCCATCACCACGACGGTGACGAAGGCCAAGCGCCTGCGTCCGGTCGCCGAGCGCCTCATCACCTTCGCCAAGCGTGGTGACCTGGCTGCTCGCCGCCGCGTCATGCAGCAGATCGGCGACAAGTCCGTCGTCCACGAGCTGTTCACCTCGATCGCTCCGGCTGTCGCCGAGCGTCCGGGCGGCTACACCCGCATCACCAAGATCGGTCCGCGCAAGGGCGACAACGCCCCGATGGCCGTCATCGAGCTCGTGCTCGAGGCCTACTCGCCGAAGCAGGCCACGGTGAAGGAGGCCGAGGAGACCACCAAGGCTGCCGCTGCCGATGAGCCCAAGGCCGAGGACACCAAGGCCGAGGACACCGCCGGTGACGACGAGACCCCCGAGGTCGAAGAGGACGTCACCTCCGGTGCGCAGAACGACGAGGCACAGGAAGCCGCTGAGCAGGCTGACGACGCCGAGAAGGCCGACGACGACAAGTGAGTCGCTGACCCTCCTGCAGCGTCATGCTGAGCATCGCAGGCCCGGAACCGCTGAGGTTCCGGGCCTGCAGTGCATTCGGGCCGCAGGTGCGGTCAGCTGGACGGATCGTCAGGGCCAGGCGCTACCATCAAGGGACATTGACGCATGCCGGCCTGCCATCGCGAGCAGGCCGCATCCGGAAAGGAGCGCACATGTCACCGAGGAACAAGAAGAAGCGCAAGCAGCAGGGCCGTTCGCCGCAGGAGGGCCGGGCACTGCTCGTCGGCCTGGCCAGCACCCTGCTCGGTGCAGCCGTCACCGCGGTGACGCGCAAGATCGCAGGCAGCCGCCGGCGCAGGAAGAAGAAGTGACAGACTCAGCGCTCGGCGCTTTGCAGCTCAGCGCAGCCGCGGTGAGCGGGGCACGGGGCCGGTCGACCGTCCCACCGTGAAAGCGGTGAAGGGCTGGTAGACCGGCTTGCCACCATCGCGGGCCGGGGCGGTGCGGCGCAGCACTTCGGCGAGCATCGCCGCCGGCAGCTGCACATCCTTGAGCTGCGACTCGACCGAGACCCGCAGCCCATGGCGGGCGAAGATGAGCCACAGCCGCATGAGCTCGCGGCCCAGCAGCACCCAGCGTTCGGCGCTGACCTCACTGGGATGCCGGGCCTCGATCGCCAGCGCCAGCCGGTCCGGGGCGCGGCGGGCGATGAACGTCGGCAGCATCGTCGACCAGGCACCAGCAGTCACGAGCATGTCGCGCAGCCGGTCGCGCGCCTCATCCGGGGCCTCATCGCCGCCGAGCAGGCGGGCTGCCAGCCGGGCAGTCCGGCGCGGCAGCCGCAGCGTCTCAGCCGTCAGACCGTCCTCCTGATAGCGGGGATCGCGGTCATCGAGCCGCAGCCAGCGCAGCGTCTCATCGAAGGCCTCCCGCGGCTCGAACGGCGCCGACTGCGCATAGCGGGCGGCCTTGACCCAGATCGCCTCTGGCACCTGCGCGATGACGATGCCCGAGATCCGGTCATCGACCTCCTGCCGGTGCACCTCACCGTGGGCGGTGCGATCGAGGATCGCCTGCGGGCGCAGCGCGGCATACTCGGCCACCGCTGCCTCGACTGCGGCGGTGTCGCGGCGCAGCCGGCCGCGATCAACCTGCCGGGTCAGCACCTCAGCAACCGAGAACCCCGCCGAGACCTCCGCATCGGGAGGTTCCGCCGCATCGGCCACGGGCGCCGCACCGCCCGCCGGCTCGGCTCCAGCGGGCGTCAGCAGGAACGTGATCGTCACGTCATGCCGCGCACCGGTGACCGTGAGCTCACGCAGCCGCAGGTCCTCCTCTGCTGCGGCGATCGCACAGGCCTCAACCCAGCAGCCCAGTGACATGCCGAGGTCCGCGCCGTGTTCGTCGCCGACCGGCAGTGTGCGCTCGGGGTCGGTGCGCACCCGGATTCTGGCCCCGGCCCCGGTGATCTCGAGCAGTCGCGGCAGCCACGGCTGCGTGTTGTGGGCGCTCGGCGCGCGGGAGGCGATGTCGAAGAGACCCTCGATCGTCTTGGTGGTCAGCGGTCGGGTCATGCCTGCACCTCGCGGAAGAAGAAGCGGAGTTCGTGAAGCCAGTGGCCGCCGGCCTTGCCGGGCACGGCCGAGGAACCGAGATTGTCATCACCGACGTACGTCACGCGCAGCCGCCGGTAGCCTTTGCGCACGAGTTCAGAGTACATCTTCCGCGCCAGCAGGGAGACGAGCCCGCGGCCCTGCGCGTCCGGGTGGGCGGCCTGGATGATGAGCACCGCGTCGCGCCCCGTGTCCGAGGCGGTGCGCCCGGTGAGCTGTTCGCGCGCCAGCAACCCGGCAGCCCTGGCATTGAGCCGTCCGCCGGTGGCCCGCAGCACGTTGACCGGGTCGGGGACGGTGAGGATGAACGCCGCCGCCGGGTCGCCTGGCCCGGCATCAACGTCTTCGGCGGTGACGATGAGGCCGGGGTCCATGAGCATGGCCAGCCCCTGGGTCTGGGAGGCGAACTGGGTGTTCGAGATCTGCGTGTAGTAGGCCAGCCCGTCGAAGGCGGCGTTCATCGTCGGCTGGATGCGGTTCAAGGCGCGGGACAGCCCGAGCCGGGAGGGCGCGGAGATGCGCACGCCGGCGGCAGCACACTCCTTCTCAGTCGGTGCCGTGGCCCGGGCGGCAGGGACATCGGCGAGCTCGACCTCCCATGTGTGTCCGCCGCCCCAACGGTGGAACCCGGCCGCCTCATAGATGTGAGCAGTGGCCGCAGTGTTCCAGGCGGTGTCGAAGAAGCCGGGGTGTTCGTGTCCGGAGACCACGACGCCGCCGGTCTCGTTCGGCAGCAGGGACACCGGGCCGAACAGGTGGGTGCAGCCGGCCGCCTGCGCGCGGGCCTCCAGCTCGGCGAAGAGCGCCTCAGCAGCCTCCGGGGTCTCGAACTCGGTGGCGCCGAACAGCTGGGCGCGCACCTGCCGGTGCTGCCAGTCGTCGACGACGTCTGCCTGTACCTCTGGTGGGGTGAGCCTGCGGCGCAGTCGGCCTGAGAGCCGCTCATCGAGCGCCGGATACCGGTGGGCGGTGGTGCGTCCGACGACTCGGCCGCCGGGATCCTTGGCGATGAGCAGGGTGACATCGGGAAACCAGGAGCGGCCGGTCCACCAGGCGGTGATATCAGAGCGCAGCAGCGGCACCCAGTGATCGGCCCCACCCTGGCTGGCTGCCAGCGTGGCGGACAAGTCGAGGAATTCGCGCAGCTCAGCCCGGGTGGAGACTTCGGAGACGGTGATGAGCATCAGCGACCGGCACCCAGCTGAGAGCCTGCACCCACGGTCGCCGGCGCCTCGGCGGCGGTCTCACCGGCCACAGGGGAGAACCGGTCGATCATCCCGGTGGAAGCGTCCTCGGCGCGGAAGATCCCGTTCGTGTATCCCCAGTCCTCGGCGGTGAGGATGCGGATGAACCCGCCGCGGGCCGGGGACTCATCGCCGCGGCCCACCAGCCAGCGCATGATCTCGTGGTGCTCGTGCGTGCGGGCGAAGCGCATGAGGTCGTCCTGGGTTTCGAAGGCGACGATGAGCCCGATGCGTTTGGGGAACTCGTAGTAGCTGCGATGCCACAGGTAGCCCGGCGCGCGCTTGAGCGCCCGGGCGAGCTTGGGCCAGCGGCGCAGCTGGCCGGCGATCGCCGTCAGGGAGCGGTATTCGTTGCAGCCGAGGAACACCGAACCAGCCCGGCCCTGCGGCGGCGTGCAGGAGAAGTCGGTTGTGCGCATGGTCAGTCCTCCGTCATGAGGTAGACGTTCTTGATCTTCGTCTGCCCGCCGGTGAACGGGCCGGTGCCGTGGTCGTGGAGCTCGAGGTGGATTTCCGCGGCCGAGGGGTCCTCTTCCAGGGACTGCTTGAAGTCCCGGGACACCTCGGTCAGGTGGTCGAGCACCCCGGACGTGAGGGCCGCGGTCATCGCGGTGCGCTCGCCGTCGGTGAGCGCGCGGGCCTTTGCGCTGTCGCGCAGCTGGACATGCAGGGCCGGGCGGACCTCCAGCTCGCCGTGGTCGCGCAGCTCGATGCGGAAGGACTCGATGAGCCCGGCGAAGCGCTCATCGCGGTACAGGCCGTTCTCGACATCGAGCGGGTAAATGTTGGCGCCCATGTACGAGATCGTCGAATCTGCTCGGCCGTAGAGCAGCACGAACGGCAGCCGCATCCCCTGCCGGCGGAACGCCGACGACAGCCGGGAGGCTAGCTCTGGGAACTGGCGGGTGATGGCGACCATGTCGGGGAAGTCGATGAGGGTTGCTTCATCGCCGATGTTGTAGCGCAGCCTGGGGCTCATGACCGAGGCGGAGTTGATCGTGACGACGAGCTCCCCGTCGTCGGTGGTCTCCAGGAAGGTCTCCAGCGGGTTGTACTGGAAGATCATCGGCGTGCGGTCCTCACCCTCGCCGAGCAGTGCCGCACGGAAGGCGTCGTTGCGGGTGAGTTCGCGACGGATCTCAACGGCGACATCGGTCTCACCGGCCATCCCGATCGTCAGATCCGAGGCGCCGTATCCGGAGTAGACGCGCTCGAAGCGCTTCTGCACATAGTCGCGCAGCCCTTCGGTCATCGCCTCCCCGCCGACGAACCCGTTGAGTGTGAACTGATCCCAGTATTCGGGGTCCTCGGCGTCCATCCGGTCGACGAGGTGTTTGAGGAACGGGGGGTAGGCGCTGATGAGATACGTGTGCTGGGGGCCGAAATGGCGCAGCGTGTCGAGGATCTTCTCCAGGTCCGGGCCGGTGTTCTTCACCATCGCGACCTTCGCCATCGCCAGGCCGGTGTTCGTGCCGGTCGCCCAGGCGCCCATCGAGAAGGCGTTGATGCAGAAGAGGTCCTTCGAGCCGAACAGGAAGGTGACGTAGCCGGCGACGTTCTTGTGCACGGTCGCCAGCTCCTTCTTCGAGCGCATCCAGTTGTACGGGGTGCCCGAGGAGCCGGAGGATTCGTCGACGACGGTGCCGACCATGTCGATGCGGCCGTTCCAGCACCGGTCCTCCTCGGAATATGCGCTGACATACCCGGACTTCGAGGTCTGCGGGTAGCTGTCGAGGTCCCACCACCGGAACGCGTAGTTGTTGGCGACCAGATGATCCTGATAGGCCGGCACATCGAGGCTGGCCTGCTGGCAGATCATCCACGCGTTGAGATTGGCGAAGCGCTCCAGGCCCGGCCGGTAGTTCCGGGCGGTCAGCCGCCACAGCGCGGGATGCGCCCGGTAGGCGGTGTAAGCGGTTGTCAGCCCGAGGTTCGTCAGCCGCAGCAGTGCCTGCCGGGCGAGGTTGACCGGCCCGCGCTTGATCACCGGCTGGCGGAGGGCGTCGTCGCTGTTGAGGTTGCTCATAGGGCCAATCTATGGCTCCACACGCACCAGCGGCAGGGTCTGCGTGTGATCGTTCGGCAACATCCCAGCACCGTGCCGGTGGCCGGGCCCGCTGCCGAGGCGGTGGCCGGGTTCAGTCGAAGACGACGGTGCGGTGCCCGTCGAGCAGCACCCGGCCCTCGGCATGCCAGCCGACAGCGCGCGAGAGCACAGCTGCCTCGACGTCCTGGCCGAAGCGGATGAACTGGGCCGGGGTGTGCCGGTGCTCGACGCGCACGACGTCCTGTTCGATGATCGGGCCCTCATCGAGGTCATCGGTGACGTAGTGGGCGGTCGCGCCGATGATCTTGACCCCGCGGTCGTGGGCCTGATGGTAGGGGCGGGCGCCCTTGAAGCTCGGCAGGAACGAATGGTGGATGTTGATGATCCGCCCGGCCATCCGCTCGCACAGGGCAGGGGAGAGGATCTGCATATAGCGGGCGAGCACGACGAGTTCGATGTCGAGCTCATCGACCAGCCGCAGCAGCTCCGCCTCAGCGTCGGCCTTCGTTTCGGCGGTGACGGGGATGTGGTGGAAGGGCACCCCGGCGTGCTCGGCCATCGGGGCGAGCACCTCGTGGTTGCCGGCCACTGCCGCGATGTCGATTGGCAGCGCCCCGGAACCGGTGTGGAACAGCAGACTGTTGAGGCAGTGCCCGGCCTTCGACACCATGACAAGCGTGCGCAGCCTCCGATCGGCCCGGTGCAGCTCAGCGGACATGTTCAGCCGCTCAGCGACCGGGGCCAGTGCCGCCCGGATCTCGTCCTCACCGGTGTGGGTGCGGAACTGCATCCGCAGGAAGAACTGGTGGGTGTCCGGGGAGCCGAACTGCTGGGATTCGGTGATCGTCGCCTCGATGCCGACCAGCATCCCGGACACGGCGTGGACGATGCCGCCCTGGTCGGGGCAGGCGATCGAGAGCACCCATTCGGGTGCCGTGTCCGCTCCCGAGGCAGGGGCTGGGCTGGCGGCCGGAACGGCGGTGGCGGGTGTGCTGGGCGAGGCGGGGGTCTGCATAGCTCATAAGTGTAGGCATGCGCGTGCGCGCGCCGGCCCCCGACCCCGGTCTCGGGCGCTGGGCGCGTGCGCTGATACGGCGGTGGACGTGTGGATGAGACGCCCGCCGGGCGGCGGTTTTCGGCTGTTAGAGTGGTCTCTGGCGAGCACCATGCCGGCGGTGGAGCCGGGCCGCCCGCTATCGAATCCCATATATTCCCGTCTTGCAAGGAGCCGCCGGAATGAACGATGCGTCGACCATGAACGCCTCGATCGATCAGATCGACCCGGAGATCGCCTCCGTCCTCGACCAGGAGCTCGACCGCCAGCGCGGCACGCTCGAGATGATCGCCTCGGAGAACTTCGTCCCCACTGCAGTGCTGCAGGCGCAGGGGTCGGTGCTGACGAACAAGTACGCCGAGGGCTACCCGGGTCGCCGCTATTACGGCGGCTGCGAAGCCGTCGATATCGCCGAGAACCTCGCCATCGACCGGGCCAAGAGCCTCTTCGGCGCCGAGTACGCCAACGTCCAGCCGCACTCGGGTGCTTCGGCCAATGCCGCTGTCATGCACGCCTTCGCCCGCGCCGGCGACGGTCTGCTCGGCCTCAGCCTCGCCCACGGCGGCCACCTGACCCACGGCATGAAGATCAACTTCTCCGGCCGCCTCTACGAGGTCTCGGCCTACGAAGTCGATCCTGAGACCTACCGGGTGGACATGGACAAGGTCCGCGAGCAGGCGCTCGCCAGCCGCCCGAAGGTCATCGTCGCCGGCTGGTCGGCCTACCCCCGCCAGCTCGACTTCGCCGCCTTCCGCGAGATCGCCGATGAGGTCGGTGCTGCCCTGTGGGTCGACATGGCCCACTTCGCCGGCCTCGTCGCCGCCGGCCTGCACCCCAACCCGGTCCCGCACGCCGATGTCGTGTCCTCAACGGTGCACAAGACGATCGGCGGCCCGCGCTCGGGCTTCATCCTCTCCCGCGACCCCGAGCACGCCAAGAAGCTCAACTCGGCGGTCTTCCCCGGCCAGCAGGGCGGACCGCTCATGCACGTCGTCGCCGCCAAGGCCGTGGCGTTCAAACTCGCCGGCACCGAGGAGTTCAAGGAGCGTCAGGAACGCACCGTCGAAGGTGCGAAGATCCTCGCTGAGCGCCTCCTCGAATCCGATGTCGCCGCCGCTGGCGTCTCCGTCCTCACCGGCGGCACCGACGTCCACCTTGCACTCGTCGACCTGCGCAACTCCGCCCTCGACGGACAGCAGGCCGAGGACCTCCTCCACGAGGTCGGCATCACCGTCAACCGCAACGCGGTGCCCTTCGACCCGCGCCCGCCGATGGTCACCTCCGGTCTGCGCATCGGCACCCCGGCCCTGGCGACGCGCGGCTTCGGCGCGAACGAGTTCACCGAGGTCGCTGACATCATCGCCGAGTCGCTCAAGCCCAGCCCGGACGTGGCCGCCCTCAAGGCCCGGGTGGCGAAGCTGACCGCGGACTTCCCCCTCTACGAAGGACTGAACCAGTACTGATGACAGCGCAGAGACTCGACGGCAAGGCAACAGCCAAGGACATCAAGGATGAACTCGCCTCACGGGTGCGCACCCTGGCCGAGTCCGGGCACACGCCCGGGCTCGGCACAGTGCTCGTCGGTGAGGACCCCGGCTCCCAGTCGTACGTGGCAGGCAAGCACCGCGACTGCGAGCAGGTCGGCATCCGCTCGATCCGCCGCGACCTGCCCGAGGACATCAGCCAGGCAGACCTCGAAGCGGTCATCGACGAGCTCAACGCCGACGACGAGTGCACCGCCTACATCGTCCAGCTGCCGCTGCCCGATCACATCGACACCGATGCGATCTTAGAGCGCATCGACCCGGACAAGGACGCCGACGGCCTGCACCCGATGAACCTCGGCCGGCTCATGCTCAACGTCAACCGGCCGATCGACTCGCCGCTGCCGTGCACCCCGCGCGGCGTCATCGAGCTCATCGACCGGGCTGGCATCGATCTGGCCGGCCAGCACGTCGTCGTCATCGGCCGCGGGGTCACCGTCGGCCGGTCGATCGGCTCGCTGCTCACCCGCCGCGACCACAACGCGACGGTCACCCTGACCCACACCGGCACCCGGAACCTCGATGAGCTGCTGCAGCAGGCCGACGTCATCGTCGCCGCTGCCGGCTCGGCCCACCTGGTCAAGCCCGAGGCGGTCAAGCCCGGTGCCGTCGTCCTCGACGTCGGGGTCTCCCGCGTCGTCGACGAGGAGACCGGCAAAGGCAGGATCACCGGTGACGTCGACCCAGCCGTGGCCGAGGTTGCCGGCTGGCTGTCGCCGAACCCCGGCGGAGTTGGGCCGATGACGCGTGCGCTGCTGCTGCGCAACGTCGTCGAGATCGCCGAACGCCAGGCCGGCCAGCAGGACTGATCCGCACACCGGCAGAACACAGTGAGGGCCTCACCCGCATCGGGTGAGGCCCTCACTGTGTCAAGGAGCCGTGCGGCTCAGCGCTGTGCCGCCTTCGTCAGTACGAGGTCAGCGGCATGCGGAAGAACACACGGGCGACACCGGGACCGCCGTAGTCCTCCATGAGCTCGCTCTCGAAGCCCATCGAGGAGTGGAACGAAATCGCACCGGAGTTGTCCGGCATCGTCGTCGCCTGCACTTCCTGCACGCCCTTGCTGCGGGCGAGATCGATGAACGCACGGTAGAGATGGCGCCCGATTCCCTGATGGCGGAAGTCCGAGCGTGCAGCGACCAGGTGGATGTAGGCAGGGCCGTCGATCGGGATCGCGCCGAGCAGATAACCGACGATCTCGGTCTTGTGCTTGGCGACGAGTCCGGACGAGGCGAACTGCCGGAACCAGTAGGGATCGTGGTGGTCTTTGAGCTCCAGGTCTCCCCAGAACTGCTCCTGCGCATTCATGAGGAACTCGCGCAGGTCGAGGGCGTCGACTTCGTCAAAGGGGCTGATGCTCAGGGCATCCGGATCGATGGGGGGCGTATCAGCCATGGCTCCTCCTTCGGCGGGTTATCTCCTCCCACTCTACGCCCTGGTCAGCTGCAGGGGGTAACCGGGCGAACCCTTTGAGCAAGGTCACAGGCGCATGAAGCGCCTGCCATCCTGCCGCACCCACCCCGTCGGTGACCAGGACTGACGCCGATTGCCGGGAGGTGAGTCCCGCCTCGGGCACGGTGCAGTCCCACCTCGGGCACGAGGCAGCGCATGCGGTCCGTTCCTGCTGTGCGAGACGGCGGTCTTGAGCGCCGGAGTCGGAGCTGGACACGTGGCACAATGGTGGCCATGCTCCGAATCGCCACAGTGAATGTCAACGGTGTCCGCGCCGCCTTTCGCAAGGGAATGTCCGACTGGCTGGCCGGCTCCGGCGCCGACATCGTCACTCTGCAGGAAGTCCGCGCCCAGAACGACATCGCCTTAGGCGTCCTCGAGCCCACCGGCTTCCACTCCTACTCCGCCGACGCCGAGGCGAAGGGCCGGGCAGGCGTGGCCGTCATGAGCCGCGCGCCTGCGAAGGAGCTGCGGGTCGGCAACGGGGATGACTACTTCGACCGCTCCGGCCGCTGGCTGGAGGCCGACTACGAACTCGCCGACGGCTCTCTGCTGACCGTCGCGTCCGTCTACGTCCACTCCGGTGAGGCCGGCACCCCGAAGCAGGATGACAAGTACCGGTTCTTCGACCAGATGGTGCGCCGGCTGCCCGAACTTCAGCAGCACGCCGATCACGCGCTCATCACCGGCGACCTCAACGTCGGCCACACGGAGCTCGACATCAAGAACTGGAAGGCCAACCAGAAGAAGGCCGGCTTCCTGCCTGAGGAGCGAGCGTACTTCGACCGGTTCTTCGGTGAGCTCGGCTGGGTCGATGTGCACCGCAAGCTCTCCGGTGAGGTGCCCGGCCCCTACACCTGGTGGTCGATGCGCGGGAAGGCCTTCGACAACGACGCCGGCTGGCGCATTGACTACCACGCCGCGACCCCGGGCTTGGCGGAGCTTGCCCGTGCGGCTCGCGTCGATCGGGCGGCCAGCTGGGGTGAGCGGTGGAGCGATCACGCCCCGCTCGTCATCGATTACGACCTGCCGGATCTCGCCTAGGTGTAGTTCCCCGTGAGGTTGT
>NZ_DLOD01000021.1:0-117598 GCF_002479565.1 Brevibacterium sp. UBA7493
ATGAATAGCTTTACTGACTTTCATCAGGGACCGCTTCCGGTCATCGGGGACCGCTCGCCATCACCTAGCACGGCCCACTGTCACCAAGGGCCGCACGCCATCAGCAGAGATTCCTCGCCGTCACCCGGGACGACTCACCATGAACAGGGACGGCCCTTAAAGCCAGACACCAGCCTCGACTCCACGGGCCTGACCAGCGAGACCCCGGCTCAGCCGTCGGCGAGCTTGTACAGCCAGCCGTTGGTGTCCTCGGCGCGGCCGTACTGGATGTCGAGCAGCGTTTTGCGCAGAGACATAGTGATCTCGCCGGGCTCCTCACCGTGGTCGATGGTGAAGTCATCGGAGACGAGCTTGCCGATCGGGGTGACGACGGCAGCGGTGCCGCAGGCGAACGCCTCGACGATCTCACCGGCGGCGTGGCGCTCGCGCCATTCGGCCACTTCGATCTTGCGCTCTTCGACACGGAGCCCCAGCTGGGGTGCGAGTTCGAGCACCGACCGGCGGGTGACGCCGTCGAGGATCGAGTCGCCGAGCTCCGGGGTGATAAGGGTGTTGTCGCTGGTGACGAGCATGAGATTCATGCCGCCGAGCTCTTCGAGGTACTTGCCCTCGGCCGCGTCGGTGAACAGCACCTGCTGGCAGCCGTTGGCCGCGGCCTCGTCACCGGCAGCCAGCGAGGCGGCGTAGTTGCCGCCGCACTTGGCGAATCCGGTGCCTCCGGCGCTGGCGCGCTTGAGGGTGCGCGAGAGCCAGATCGACACCGGTTTGATGCCGCCGGGGAAGTACGGGCCGGCAGGAGAGGCGATGACGTAGTAGTCGACCTCGTGGCTGGAGCGTACGCCGAGGAATCGCTCGGAGGCGATCATGAACGGCCGCAGATACAGCGACACCTCATCGAGATCGTTCTTCGGCGCCGGCGCCCAGGCGGCATCCACCGCAACGAGCTCGGACAGCGAGGCGAGGAAGTCCTCCTCGCTCAGCTGCGGCAGGGCGATCCGCTCGGCGGAGCGGGCGAGGCGGGCGGCGTTGAGCTGCGGCCGGAACGTCCAGATCGAACCGTCGGCGTGCCGGTAGGCCTTGAGACCCTCGAAGATCTCCTGTGCATAGTGCAAGACCGCCGCAGCCGGGTCGAGGATGATCGGGCCGTAGGGTTTGACGGTGTGGGCGTGCCAGCCCTGGGCGCGAGTGAAGCGGATGTGCGACAGGTGGTCGGTGAAGTGCTCGCCGAAGCCAGGCTTCTCCTTGATCGCCTCTCGCACCAGCTCCGGAGCCGGCTGCATATTCTTCAGAACCTGAAATTCAGTCATCGTCGCTTTCCGATTCGTCTGGTGCTCAACGTCGTATGGAATGAGGCACACTGTAGCGCCTCGTCTCCTAGGTTATGGCATCGCCCCGTGCCCGAGGCGGTGGCTGGGTCTCAGCCGCCGATCCGGGCGGCGATCGCGTCGCCGACCTCTGCCGTTGTCCGCTTGGCCACGCCGCGTTCGGCGAGATCGGCTTCGACGGCGGTCTGGATGGACTTCGCCACGACCTCCATGCCGAGGGTCTCGGCCATGAGGGCTGCGGAGAGGATTGCGGCGGTCGGGTCGGCGATGCCCTGCCCGGCGATATCCGGGGCCGAGCCGTGGATCGGCTCGAACAGACTCGGGGCGGTGCCTTCGACGTTGAGGTTACCGGAGGCGGCCAGGCCGATGCCGCCGGTGACGGCCGCGGCGAGGTCGGTGAGGATGTCGCCGAAGAGGTTGTCGGTGACGATGACGTCGTAGCGGCCCGGGTCGGTGACCATGTAGATGGTGCACGCATCGGTGTGCTCGTAGTTGACGGACACCTCGGGGTACTCGGCGGCGACGTGCTCGACGACCCGGCGCCACAGGTGCCCGGCATGGACCATGACATTGTGCTTGTGGACGTAGGTGAGCTTCTTGTTCCTGGCCTGGGCCTTGGCGAATGCGAAGCGCACGGTGCGCTCGACGCCGTACCAGGTGTTGACCGAGACTTCGGTGGCGACTTCGTGGACGGTGTCCTGGCGCAGGTCGCCGCCCTGACCGGTGTAGGAGCCCTCAGTGCCCTCGCGCACGACGAGGAAGTCGATGTCGCCGGGCTCGGCCAGCGGCGATCGGGCTCCGGCGTAGAACTTCGAGGGCCGCAGGTTGACGGCGTGTTCAAGGCCGAAGCGCATCTTGAGGATGATGCCGCGTTCGAGCACACCGGAAGGCACCGATGGGTCGCCGCAGGCGCCGAAGTAGATTGCGTCATAGTCGCGCAGCTGGGCGAGTTCGTCATCGGTCAGCGTCTCACCGGTCTCGTGCCAGCGGCGGGCGGAGGCCTCGAAGGTGGTGGTGTCGAGGGTGACGGGCTCGCCGGCGGCCTCGATCGCCCGGTTGAGGACCTTGAGGCCCTCGGGCACGACTTCGGTGCCGATTCCGTCGCCGGGCATCACTGCGATCTTGTGCGTCGTCATGGGGATCCTTCCTCGCGTAGCTCACTGCCACCCTATGACCGCGTCTCATATGACGACTTGCCGTCTTGCATCCTGAACACGGTGCGCTGGGGAAGTGACCGACGCGCATTTGCTCCGTAGACTCACCTGCATGGCTCACTCTCTGCGCAACACGCGCGCCGCGTCCCTTCCAGCAAAGCTCAGCCGCTCCTGGCTGCTCATCAATGCCGCCAAGAAGGAGACCTTCGAAGCCGCGCAGACCTCGGAAGCCGATTCACTCATCTATGACATGGAAGCCGCCGTCCCTGCCGACAAGAAGGGCCTGGCCCGCGACAACGTCGTCGCCGCGCTGGACAACGGCATGGGCGGCTGGGTGCGTGTCAACTCGATGGGCACCCAGGAGTGGGAGGACGACCTCGCCGCCCTCAACGGCACCCCGGGCCTGCGCGGCGTCATACTGCCCAACACCGAACGCCCTGAACAGGTCACCTACACCGCCATGCGCGCCGGAGCCGGCGTGCCGGTGCTCGCACTCATTGAGACCGCTCGCGGGATCGAGAACGCCACCCGCATCGCCGAGGCGCCGGGCACCTTCCGGCTGGCCCTGGGCACCAATGACTTCCGCAAGGACACCGGTGTCGCCGATGACCCGATCGCCTTGGCCTATGCCCGCTCCCGTCTCGTGATCGCCACCCGCGTGGGCGGGCTGCCCGGCGCGATCGACGGACCGAGCCCGGTCGGCGCCGACACCGGCCAGGTGACTGAGGACTGCTTGTGGACGATGAAGATGGGCATGACCGGCAAGCTCGTCATCGACACCGACCAGATCCACACACTCAACACCGCCCTGGCACCGAGCGAGGACGACCGCGCATGGGCGCGCAATATGCTCGCCGAGGCGGAAAGCACTGACGACATCGTCGACGGCTCCTACCTGCCCCGTCTGGCGCGTGCGAAGAAGATCGCCCAGCTGGCCGACTCCTACGGTCTCTGGAACGCCTGATCGCCCCCGACGACAGGCCGGCCGCAGCCGCCGAGCCGCCGTCGAGCCAGGAGGCGATCTTCGGACGCACCAAGCGCGAGGGCGCCCCGCTGTCCGGCGGAGGCGAATTCGAGGCCTCAGACTCCTCACTCCCGCTCCCCGGCACCCCGGTGCCGCACCCCACACAACGGCAGTGTGCCTCGGGCACGGTGGACATCCGTTCCCGAGGCGCCCTGTCGCAGGTGCCCGGCAGCCGGTGACCGGCCGGCCGGGTGTCAGTCCTCTTCGAGGCAGACGGCGGTGAACTGGGAGGCGTCGACGGCACCGGCGAGGGCGTTGACGGTCTCGGTCGGGATCGCGCGGTCGACGGACATGACGGCGAGTGCCTCGTCGCCGTTGGAGCTCGGCGAGACCTGCATACCGGCGATGTTGACTTCGTTGCGGCCGAGCGCCTGGCCGAACATGCCGATGATGCCCGGGCGGTCCTCATACTGGAAGATGAGCATGTGATCCGCCAGCGGCATCTCCATCTCGAACCCGTTGATGCCGGTGAGCTTCTGCACCTGCTTGGGCCCGGTCAGGGTGCCGGAGACCGAGACGCTGGAGCCGTTCGAGGTTGCAGCCGTCAGGGTGAGGACGTTGCGGAAGCCCTCGACGACCTCGCTGGTGCGCAGTTCGACACCCACGCCGCGCTCCTCGGCCAGCATCGGAGCATTGACGTAGGACACCGGGACGGAGACGACGTCGCGGAACAGGCCCTTGAGGGCGGCGAGCTTGAGCGCGGAGACGTCCTTGGAGGAGATCTCGCCCTGCACGCTGACGGTCAGGTGCGTGACCGACGAGTCGGCCAGTGCGGAGGTGACGCGGCCGAGCCGCTCGACGAGCGGGATGCCCGGTCGCACGTCGGGATCGATGGCCCCGCCTGCGACGTTGACGGCATCGGGCACGAGCTCACCGGAGAGCGCCAGGCGCACCGACTTGGCCACGGCCACACCGGCCTTCTCCTGCGCCTCGACAGTCGAGGCGCCCAAGTGGGGGGTGACGTTGACGCAGTCCTGCTCCATGAGTGCGGAGTGCTCCGGCGGCTCCGTCGCCCACACGTCGATGCCGGCGCCGGCGACCCGGCCGTCGGCGACTGCCGCGGAGAGGGCCTCTTCGTCGACGATGCCACCGCGGGCGACGTTGACGATGCGCACGCCCGGCTTCGTCTTCTCGAAGGCCTCGGCACCGATCATGCCGATCGTCTCCGGGGTCTTGGGCATGTGCACGGTGATGAAGTCGGCGCAGGCGAACAGCTCGTCGAGCTCCATGACGGTCACGCCCATCTGCGCGGCGCGCGCCTGGGTGATGTAGGGGTCGTAGCCGACGAGCTTCATGCCGAAGGCGCGGGCGCGCTCGGCGACGAGACCGCCGATCCGGCCGAGGCCGACGATGCCGAGGGTCTTCTCGTACAGTTCAACGCCGGTGAGCTTCGAGCGCATCCACTCCCCTGCCTTAAGCGAGGAGTTCCCGGCGCCGAGGTTGCGGGCCGAGGCAAGGATGTGAGCCATCGTCAGCTCGGCCGCGGAGGTGATGTTCGAGGTCGGAGCGTTGACGACCATGACGCCGGCACGGGTGGCGGCGGGCACGTCGACGTTGTCGAGGCCGACGCCGGCACGGGCGATGATCTTGAGCTTACCGGCGGCGCTGATGGCCTCCTCGTCGACCTGGGTGGCCGAGCGAATGAGGATCGCGTCGACGTCGGCGATGGCGGACAGCAGTTCGCTGCGGTCGGCTCCGTTGCAGTGGCGCGTCTCGAAATCGGGTCCCAGGGCGTCGATGGTCGCAGGCGACAGATTCTCGGCGATGAGCACCACAGGCTTGCTCACGTTTCCTCCTTGCAGCGGCGCCGGCTCGTAAGCGTCGCGATGTTCCAGATGAGTCAGGCAGCCGCGCCCGCGTGCGTGCGGAGCCGGCGGCGTGCGCTTCCTATCGTAGTGACCCCTTGCGAGGGCATTCGCAAGGGGTCACATGATAAGAACGGCTCCCGGTCCCGAGGCGGGGCTCACCTGGCCCGAGGCGGTGGTCACCAGCGCGGAGGCGGTTCTCACCCGTCTGCCGGGTGAGTCAGAATCCGTTGGGTCCGTATGGGGCGCGTTCGAGGGCGAAGAGCTCCCGGGCCCGCACGGCGGCGTCCTCGGTGTGCTCGGTGATCCGACCGGCCCGGGCGAGGATGACCGGGTCGGCACCGCCGAGGTAGATCGAGCCGAGTTCGGCGACCCCGAGCTCCAGGTCGGCGGCATGTGAGGCCGAGACCGCCTCGACGGTCGCAGATCCATCGGAGGCGGTGATGGAGAACGTGCCGTCGGCGAGGTTCATGTCATCGCGGACTCGGATCGTCAGCTTCCCGGCGACCGGCCACGGCCGGGCCTCAAGAGCCTTCTCGACGTCGAGGACGCGCAGCCATACGGCGTCGTGCTGGTCCTTGATCTTGACCCGGCGCGGGTTGTCGACCAGCCACGGCAGCGGCGAGGTCTGGGCGGCTTCGTCGTAGATGACGCGGTCGACGAGGTCGATGGCGGCGACGAAGGCCCACAGCGACGAGTAGGCGGCATCGGAGACCGCGATGAGGTCGATGACCTCGACGGTCGGCGGGTCGGTCTTCCAGCCCATGAACTTGTAGCTGACGTAGCCGTCGGGGTTGCCGTCCTCGTCGTAGTGCAGGGCCGCACGCACATCGCGGTCCTCTTCCCCGGTCTCGGGGTTGACGGTGCCCGAGGCCATGTCGACATAGGCCTGCTGACGCTCGATGGCACCGGGTGAGCCCTGCATGAAGCGCTCGTAGATCTGAGGTGCGAGCTCGGTCAGCACCGAGGCCGGGCACATCTCGACGCGGCGGTCGGGTTCGCAGGCGAGTTTGAAGCCCGGGGAGGTGTCGATCTCGACAGTCGACATCCATGTCGAGGTGCCGAACCCGAAACGGGTGTAGATGCCGCCCTCGGTCACGGTCAGCGCTGCCAACGGGTAGCCGGCGGCCTTCGCTTCGGTGAGGTTGGCGGTCATGAGCGAGCGCAGCAGCCCGCGCCGGCGATGCGTCGGGCGCACCGTCACCCAGGTGATGAGGTGGGTGGGGATCAGCCGGCCGCCGCCGACGTTCATCTTCTTCTCGAAGTGCGCAAACGTCGCCACCGGGGTGTGCGGCTCATAGGCATACGGCAGGTTCTGATCGGCGTAGACGGCCGTGAGCACCCGCTTGTCGGCGATCGTGCGGCGGGCCTTCTTGACCAGTGCCTCGTCATTGAGCTTGCGGTCATGGAACCCGGCGGTGACGATCTGCAGGTAGGCAGCGGTCTGCTCGTCCGGCACACCCTTGTCGTCGACGACGGGCTCGAAGGTTTCGAAACGGTAGTTAGTCACGACACAACACTAGCCGAACCTGGCGCCCCTGCATCCGAAAATCGGCTACCACCTCGGGCGCGGCCTCCACCTCGGGCGCGGCGACACAGCTGTGGCCCGGCCCATGCGGACCGGGCCACAGCTGTCGACTCTCAGGAACAGGCAGAGGCCTTCACCAGCCTCGCCCGCTCGCACAGCACCGCTGGATCAGCGGGCGGCGGTGCCTTCGGTGTAGTCGTCGTCGGTGTCCTTGAGCCAGGCGAACATCTTGCGCAGCTCCCGGCCGGTTGACTCGATCGGGTGCTTCTCCTCCTTGGCGCGCAGCTCGTTGAACTCCTTGGCGCCGTTCTTCTGGTCGTCCATGAAGCGCTGGGCGAAGGCACCGGACTGGATGTCGGCGAGGACGGCCTGCATGTTCTCCTTGACCTCCGGGGTGATGACCCGCGGGCCGGAGACGTAGTCGCCGTACTCAGCGGTGTCCGAGCACGACCAGCGCTGCTTGGCGATGCCGCCTTCGACCATCAGGTCGACGATGAGCTTGAGCTCGTGCAGCACCTCGAAGTAGGCGATCTCGGGCTGGTAGCCGGCCTCGGTGAGGGTCTCGAAGCCGTACTGCACGAGGTGGGAGACACCGCCGCAGAGCACGGTCTGCTCACCGAACAGATCGGTTTCGGTCTCCTCGGTGAACGTCGTCTTGATCGCACCCGCGCGCAGGCCGCCGAGGCCCTTGGCGTAGGAGAGCACGGTGTCCCAGGCCTTGCCGGATTCGTCCTTCTCCACGGCGACGAGCACGGGCACGCCGCGGCCGTCGACGAACTCGCGGCGCACGACGTGGCCTGGGCCCTTCGGGGCGACCATGATGACGTCGACACCCTCAGGCGGGGTGATGTAGTCGAAGCGGATGTTGAATCCGTGGGCGAAGACGAGCGTGTCGCCGGGGCTCAGCTGGTCCTTGATCTCGCTGTTGTAGATGTCGGCCTGCACTTGGTCGGGGGTGAGGATGACGACGACGTCAGCCCACTTCGCGACCTCGGCCGGGGTGCCGACTTCGAGTCCCTGCGCGCTGGCCTTGTCACGGCTCTTCGAGCCTTCGGACAGGCCGATGCGCACGTCGACGCCGGAGTCGCGCAGGCTCAGTGCGTGGGCGTGGCCCTGCGAACCGAAGCCGATGACGGCGACCTTCTTGCCCTGGATGACGGACAGGTCAGCATCGTCGTCGTAGAAGCGCTCTGCCATGGGGTTCTCCTTGTGTAGGGGTCTGGTGGTGCTGGTCAGCGGCGGGATCGCCCGCCGCCGGGTCTTGTCTCAATCGTAATGCCGGAACCTGAGACGGATGCCTGGGTGTCCGGATTCTGTCAGCTGGTCTGGTGGTGCTTCCGCGCCCGAGGCGGTGGTTCCGTTCCCGAGGCGGTGGGCGCCTGGTCTCACACGCGCGGTGCCCTGTCGGTCATCGACTTCGATCCGCGGCCGATGGCGACCGTGCCGGATTGCACGATCTCCTTGATGCCGAAGGGTTCGAGCACCTGGCGCAGCGCGTCGAGCTTGCTGCGTTCGCCGGTGGCTTCGACACAGATGGTGTTGGGGCCGACGTCGACGATGTGCCCGCGGAACATCTCGACGGCACTGGCGATCTGGGGCCGGGCGGCGGCGTCGGCCCGGACTTTGAAGATCATGTGCGCGCGCCTGACCGAGGCCTCGGGTTCGAGCTCGACGATTTTGATGACGTTGACGAGCTTGTTCAGCTGCTTGGTCACCTGTTCGAGGGCGACGCTGCCGACGTCGACGACGACGGTGATGCGCGAGAACTCCTCGCGTTCAGTGGTGCCGACAGCCAGGGAGTGGATGTTGAAGCCGCGCCGGGCGATGAGGCCGGTGAAGCGGGTGAGGACGCCCGGCTTGTTCTCGACGAGCACAGAGAGGGTGTGACGGCTCATGCCTGACCTTCCTCCTCTTCCTCTGCCCCGAAGTCCGGGCGCAGATCGCGGGCGTACTGGATCTCATCGTTGCTGACACCGGCGGCGACCATCGGCCACACCATCGCATCGGGTGGGACGGTGAAGTCGATGACGACCGGTCTGTCGTTGACCTCGAGTGCCTGCTCGATTGCGGCGTCGACGTCGTCGTTGCGTTCGACCCGCAAGCCGACGGCACCGTAGGCTTCAGCGAGCTTGACGAAATCGGGCACGCGCACGGTGTTGTGGCCGGTGTTGAGGTCGGAGTGGGAGTAGCGGCCGTCGTAGAACAGCGTCTGCCACTGCCGGACCATGCCCAGTGAGGAGTTGTTGATGATCGCGACCTTGATCGGGATCTTGTTGATGACGCAGGTGGCCAGCTCCTGGTTCGTCATCTGGAAGCAGCCGTCGCCATCGATCGCCCACACCTGCCGGTCGGGTTCGCCGACCTTGGCACCCATGGCTGCCGGCACGGCGTAGCCCATAGTACCCAGGCCGCCGGAGTTGAGCCATGAGCGGGGCCGGTCGTAGGTGACGAACTGGCTGGCCCACATCTGATGCTGGCCGACACCGGCGCAGTAGATGCCCTCGGGGCCGGTCAGCGCGGAGATCCGCTTGATGACGTACTCGGGGTCGCACAGCCCTTCGCTGTTGTGCTCGTATCCCAGCGGGTAAGTGCTCTTCCACGAGTTGAGGACCTTCCACCAGGCTTCGTACCCGGTTTCGAGCACGTCGGGCTGCTGTTCGCGCAGCTCGCTGTGCAGCTGGCGCAGCACCTCGGCGGCGTCTCCGACGATCGGCACATCGGCGAACCGGTTCTTGCCGATCTCGGCTGGGTCGATGTCAGCGTGGATGATCGTCGCCCGTGGGGCGAAGGAACCCAGGTCGCCGGTGACGCGGTCGTCGAACCGGGTGCCCACGGCGATGAGCAGGTCGGCCTTCTGGAAGGAGGCGACTGCGGCGACGGTGCCGTGCATGCCCGGCATCCCGAGGTGCTGCTCATGGCTGTCGGGGAAGGCCCCACGCGCCATGAGGGTGGTGACGACCGGGATCTTCGTCGCCTCGGCCAGGGCGAGCAGCTCCTCTTCGGCTCCGGCGCGGATGACGCCGCCGCCGATGTAGAACACCGGCCTGCGGGCGCCTGCGATGAGCCGGCCTGCCTCGCGGATCTGCTTGGCGTGCGGCTTGAGCACCGGGCGGTAGCCCGGCAGCTGCGGCTCTTCCGGCCAGACATAGGGTGCTGTGCTGGCCTGGGCGTCCTTGGTGATGTCGACAAGGACCGGTCCGGGGCGTCCGGTGGAGGCGATGAGGTAGGCAGACACGATCGCCTGCGGGATGTCCTCGGCACGGGTGACGAGGAAGCTGTGTTTGGTCACCGGCATCGTCATACCGACGATGTCAGCTTCCTGGAAGGCGTCGGTGCCGAGCATGTTCGAGGCCTGCTGGCCGGTGATCGCCATGATCGGCACGGAGTCCATGTGCGCATCGGCGATCGCGGTCACGAGGTTCGTCGCTCCGGGCCCGGACGTCGCCATGCACACGCCGACCTTCCCGGTGGCCGCGGCGTAGCCTTCGGCGGCATGCCCTGCGCCCTGCTCGTGGCGGACGAGCACGTGGTTGATCTTCTCGGAGTCGAGCAGCGGGTCGTAGGTCGGCAGGATGGTGCCGCCGGGAAGCCCGAAGACCGTGTCGACGCCCAGGCGCTCAAGGGTGCGCACGACTGCTTGTGCGCCGGTGAGCATCTCCGGTTCGTGATAGTCGCTGCGCCTGGCCGGGGCGGGGTGCGCCGGGCTCGGCGTCGGCGGCTGCGGAACGGCCTGTCGGGCCGGCTGCGGTGCCGGGGCGTGAGATCCCACGGAGACTCCTTTGGTCTGGTCATAAAAAACGCCCCGTACCGGATCGGTATGGGGCGCGCGGATCGTCGTCAAGCGACAGCTTACGGGTGAACCGCGCGCTGCATAATGAGGACGACGAGAATGTTGCTCATGACCCCCATCATTCCCGTCAGCGATAGGCATGTCAAATGCCGGCCGGTAACGTCCGCCTGGTGGGACGACTATGATTGCAGCGATGGAATGCGCTCATTACGATGCCGGCCGATGCCGGTCCTGCACCCTCCTGCCGCTGCCCTCTCCGGTCCGGGTGCAGCGTTCGCAGGATGAGATCGCGCGCCTGCTGACGGAGGCCACCACCGCCTCGGGCACGGCCCCTGCCGACACGTCGGGCACGGCCCCAGCCGACGCCTCGGGCGAGGCGGCCGGCATCCGCTGGCTGCCGCCGGTCACCGGCCCGGATGCCGGGTTCCGCAACAAGGCGAAGATGGTCGTCTCCGGCACCGTCAACGACCCGATCCTCGGCATCCTCGACGAGACCGGTGCCGGGATCGATCTGCGCGACTGCCCGCTGTATCCCGCTTCGGTTCTCCGGCTGCTCAATGCGGTGCCGGCGCTCATCCGGCGCGCGCAGATTCCGCCCTATGACGTCACGCGCCGGCGCGGGGAGCTCAAGCACATCATCGTCACGGTCTCTGCCGACAGTGAGCTCATGGTCCGCTTCGTGCTGCGCACGCCCAAGCCGGTCGGCCGGATCCGCGAGCATCTGAGCGTGCTCACCGATGCGGTCGACGGGGTGCGGGTGGTGAGTGCGAACATCCACCCGCAGCATTCGGCGGTGCTCGAAGGTGCCGAGGAGATCCACATCGCCGGGGATCGGCACCTGCCGATGCGCCAGGGCCGGGTGACGCTGCAGGTGCTGCCGCGCTCGTTCGTGCAGACGAACACGGCGGTCGCCGGCCAGCTCTACGAGCAGGTCGCCGCGTGGGTCAATGAGATCGTGGCGTCCCGGGACGCCGGTTCGGCTGGCGAGCAGGCTGCGGGTCTGCGGGTGTGGGATCTGTACTGCGGGGTCGGCGGGTTCGCCCTCCACGTCGCCGCACCCGGGCGCGCGGTGACCGGGGTGGAGGTCTCAGCGGAGGCGATCGCCTCAGCGCAGGCGGCCGCCGCCGAGGCGGGGCTCACCGCCGATTTCCATGTCGCCGATGCTGCCGGCTGGGCCGCCGAACAGGGCCAGGCAGGTGAGCTGCCCGATGTCGTGGTGGTGAATCCGCCTAGGCGCGGGATCGGGGCGCTGGCCGCGTGGCTGGAGGACTCCGGGGTCGCCGATGTCATCTACTCCAGCTGCAACCCCGTGACCCTGGCAAGAGATCTCAAGCAGATGCCGAGCTACCGGGTGGAGGCGGCACGGATGCTCGATATGTTCCCGCACACCGCCCATGCGGAGGTCGTCGTGCGGCTGCGCCGCGTCAGCTGAACTCGGCAGGTGGCACCGTCGCTGAGGGCGAGCCGGGCGCAGGTCAACGGAACGAGGATCAGCGATTGCGGATGCGGTAGACGAGCCCGCCTGACCCCTCGGCTGACAGCCAGGCCTTCTCGAAGGCCTCCCGCGGGTAGACCGTGCGCACTCCGTCGGCGATCGCCCGGCCGGGGTCGTGGACGCGGACGTCACCCTCAGCGGTGACGCCGGAGATGATGAGCAGGTGCCCGTTGGTCGGGTAGCCGGCCTCAGGCAGCTGCTCGGTTGTGAACGTCACCGAGGCGATGAGCACCTCGCCGGCTGCGAGCAGCTCTTCGGCCTCGCGTAAGGAGGCGAGCGCATCGAGCCGGGCGTCGAATCCGCGGGTATTCGCCCAGGCGACGTTGAATGCCCAGTTGCCTGCTCCGGCGAACTCGGTATCCCACACGCCCAGGATCGCCGGCTGCACCCGGGCTGGTGCGTCCTCATTCGCCGGCCGATCAGCGACGTCGGTGCCAGCAATGTCGGCACCTGCGCGTGTTCCGGTGAGCCATTCCATCACCATCGTCAGCGCCGTCGGCGAGCACCAGCTGTCAGCCTGCGCATAGCCCTCAAGCGTTCCGCAGGCGTGCTGACTGATCGCCGGCAGCCGGTGGTCGATGTCGCGCCCGCCGGGAGCCGAGGCGGTGATCTCGGAACGCGGCGGAGCGGCGGGGCCGGTGAGCGCATCGATCCAGTGCACAGTGATGGTCTCCGCACCCGAGGCGGCAGCCGGGTTGGCCTCGGCGACTGGCACCTCGGCGACCGGCACCGCACGGACCTCAAGGTCGACGACACGAGCGGACCCGCCGAGCTCGGTGGTCTCGACGGTGACCGTGTCGGTGTCGGTGCGCAGCCCGTGCACATGCTGATCCGGCAGCGTCGTCGACACTCCCGGTTCGGCGCTCGACCACCGAGCCAGGCTCACCCACGGTGAAAACCCAGCCCCCGCCTCGGGCGCCGCGCGCAGCCGGATCTCAGCCGCCGTGCCGGCAGGCGTGTCGATGTGCCAGAACGGGATGATCTGCGTGCACGGCGCAACGTGCAGGCGCACCCGGGTGACAGCGTCGGAGACCATGCCCGACAGCGTAGCCGACTCCCACCTCGGGTGCGGCAGCCCGTGGTCGCTGAACTGGGCAGATGAGTGGATTGAGCTGGCAGAGAAAGATGCCCGGCCGGCCATGCAACCGCCCGATTCTGCACTAGGCTGATGAATCATGCGCTCACTGTGGAGATTCTGGCCCGACGTTCGAGCGCGCCTGGGTATCTACCTCTTCGTCTTCGTCCTCACGCTTGCCTCAATGGGGTTAGCGCTGCTCGTGCCGCTCATCACCGGCTGGATCGTCGACGGCCCGATTGCGCGCGGCGACTTCACCGCCATGCTCGGTCCGCTGCTGGCCATCCTCGCCCTCGGCGTCGCCGAGGCCGTGGCCGTGTGGCTGCGCCGCCGGCTCATCGCGCCGGTCACCTCCCGGTGGGAAGTGCTGTGGCGTGAGCGCCTGTACGACCGGCTGCAGTATGTCGCCGTCGGCGTCCACGACGGCTGGCCGGCCGGTCAGCTGCTCTCGCGCGCGGTCAACGACCTGTCCCAGCTGCGGCGGTTCTTCGCCTTCGGCCTGCAGTTCCTCGTCGCCAGCCCGCTCATCGTCATCGGCGGCGGGTTGATCCTCGCCTCCCTGCACCCGTACTTCGGGCTCATCGCGATCGGCGCGGCCATCCCGACGATCACTGCGATCGCGGCCCTCGAACGCCGCTACCGGCTGGCCTCGCGCAGCGCCCAGGACACGATGGGCGAGATCGCCACCGACGTCGAGGAGGCCGTCCAGGGCATCCGCATCCTCAAGGCCTTCGGCCGCTCCCCGTGGGCGGCCTCCCGGTTCCGGGTGCTCTCCGAACGCCTGCGCGGCTTCGAGCTGACGAAGGCGTATGTCGATTCGTGGATGTTCGGGGCGGCGATCATGCTGCCGGTGCTCGCGCTCACCGCGATCCTGGCTGTGGGCACTTGGGGTGTCATCGGCGGCTGGATGACGGTCGGGCAGATCATCGCCGCGATGACGGTGACGATGTTCCTGCGCATGCCGATCGAGATGAGCGGCTACCTGCTTGCCGACCTGCTCATGTCGCTCACCGCTGCCAACCGCTACTGGGAGGTCATGGACCTGCCCTTCGACATCACCGACCCCGACGGTGACATCAGTGAGGACCCGCAGCCGCACGACTACGCCGGCCACATCCGCTTCGAGGCCGTCCAGTACCAGTTCGCCGATGCTGCCGAGCCGATCCTTGCCGACATCACCCTTGACATCGCCCCCGGTGAGACGCTCGCGCTCGTCGGGTCGACCGGTAGCGGCAAGACTGCGCTGGCCGCGCTGCTGCCGCGCCTGCAGGACGTCACCGCCGGGTCGATCACGATCGACGGCGCGGACCTGCGCGACTTCCGGATCAACGAACTGCGCCGCATCGTCTCAGTCGCCTTCGAAGACCCGGTGCTGTTCTCTGCGACCGTGCGCGAGAACGTCGCCATGGGGCTCAAGCATGCCGACGCCGAGGCGGTGGCTGGCGAGTCTGATGTCGACGCCGAAGTGTGGCAGGCGCTCGAGATCGCGTGCGCTGCCGACTTCGTGCGGCGGCTGCCTGATGGTCCCGACACCGAGGTCGGTGAGCAGGGACTGTCCCTGTCCGGCGGGCAGCGTCAGCGCCTGGCCCTGGCCCGGGCGGTCATTGGCAAGCCGCGCGTCCTCGTTCTCGACGACCCGCTCTCAGCCGTCGATGTCGACACGGAGGATCGGGTGCAGACTGCGCTGCGGCAGGTGCTCGGTGATTCGACCACGCTCGTCATCGCACACCGGCCCTCGACCGCGGCACTGGCCGACCGGGTGGCGGTGCTCGAGGACGGCCGGATCACCGATACCGGCACGCATGATGAGCTGCTGGCCCGCAACCGTCACTACCGCGACCTCATGGGAGCCAGCTCCCATGCAGCGGCGGAGGCTGAGCCCGAGCCCGTGTCCGTTACTGAGGCTGAGTCTAAGTCGGTATCCGAATCTGAGGAGGTGCGCTGATGTCCGTGAAGCCTGATGCGGCTGTCGATCCGGAGATCGAGCAGCTCCCGCCTGATATCTCCCGGAGGGCCAGCCGCCTGCTCGGCTCGCTGCTGCGCCCGCATGTGCCGCTGGCGGTCATCCTCATGATCTCGACTGTTGTCGGCGGCATCATGTCGGTGGCAGGTCCCTTCTTCGTCGCCCGCGCGATCGACGACGGCCTGCCGGCTGCCCTGGATGGCAACGTCCGCCCGCTCATCTTCGCGATCTCCGCTGTTGCTGCTGCCGGCATCCTCGATGCCGCAGCAAGCTGGCTGAGCATCCGGCTCAACGGCAAACTCAGCCAGAAGATCCTCTTCGACCTGCGCGGACGCCTGTTCAGGCATGTGCAGCGGCTCGATATGCGCTACCACGAGCGTTCGACCTCCGGCCGGCTCGTCTCCCGGCAGACCTCGGATATGGAATCCGTCCAGCAGTTCGTCTCCCAGGCACTCGACCAGGTGGTGCTCGCACTGCTGACGATGTCGGCGATCGCGGTCACCCTCGTGGTGCTCAATGTGCCGCTGGCGCTCGTGGCCTTCGCCGGGTTCATCCCGCTGGTGCTGCTGACGATCTATGCGCGCCGCAAGCAGCGCTCGGCCTACCGCCGGACCCGCACTTCGATCGCCCGGGTCATCGTCCAGTTCGTCGAGACGATGGGCGGCATCCGTGCCGTCCAGTCCTTCCGCCGTCAGCGCACGGGACTGCAGCGCCTGACCGGTGAGGACTCCGAATACGCTCAGGCCAACACCGATGCGCTCAACGGGGTGGCGACCTTCGCCGGCGGCACGAAGCTCATCGGCAACCTCTCCCAGGCTGGGATCATCCTGCTCGGCGGCTGGCTTGTCATCAACGGGCAGACGCAGCTCGGCGTGCTCGCGGCGTTCCTGCTGTACCTGCGCCGCTTCTACGGCCCGCTCGACGAGCTCGTGCAGTCCTTCACCCTCTACCAGTCAGCCTCGGCGGCACTGGAGAAGATCACCGCCGTTCTCGATGCCGAACCCGACGTTCAGGAACCTGCCGATCCGCAGCCGCTGCCTGAGCGCCGCGTCGGCACCGGCCGGTCGATTGCCTTCGACGATGTCAGCTTCTCCTACGACGCCGAGGAGCCCGAGGTGCTGCCGGCCTTCGACCTGGAGATCCCTGCCGGGCAGATCGTCGCTGTCGTCGGCGCGACCGGTGCCGGCAAGTCGACTCTGGTGAAGCTGCTGACCCGCATGTACGACCCGACCACCGGTGCCGTGCGGCTTGACGGTGTCGATGTGCGCGACCTTGCTGATGCCAGGCTGCGTGAGTCGCTGGTGATGGTGACGCAGGAGTCGTATCTGTTCTCCGGCACGATCGCTGACAACATCCGCATCGGAAACCCCGATGCCACTGATGCGCAGGTGCTCGCCGCTGCCGAGGCGGTGGGCCTGGATCCGTATGTGCGCAGCCTGCCGGAGGGTTACGACACGGATGTGAAGAAGCGCGGCGGCCGGCTGAGCTCTGGGCAGCGGCAGCTGGTGTCGTTCGCCCGTGTGTTCCTCGCCGATCCTGATGTCATCGTCCTCGATGAGGCGACTGCACACCTCGATATCCCCTCCGAGCGTCTCATCCAGCAGGCGCTGGCGCGTGTGCTCGAAGGGCGTACTGCGATCATCATCGCCCACCGCCTGTCGACGGTTGAGATCGCCGACCGGGTACTCGTCATGGACGCCGGCCGGGTTGTTGAAGATGGCACACCGGCAGAGCTCATCCACGATGACAGCCGATTCGGGCGGATGTACTCAGCCTGGCAGGACACGCTGGCGTGAGCCGAAGCAGCCGAAGCGGCTGCTCGCTGGAATCGCCGAGACGCGCTTCCTATACCGTGCCGGCTTGTCACGCCGCCGGCAGGTCGATGATGAGGTCGGCCATCGAACATTCGATGGTGCTCCGCAGGGTGTTTGCCTCTGTCTCACCTGCGTCGGCCGGGACCTTGGTGCGCGGACCGTCGCGATGACGGCCGTCCCGGCCGCGCTTCTCTCCCCTGGCCTGTGATGCGGTGGTCTCCGGATCCTTGGCCACCGGTGATTTCGCCGGAGACGTGATCGGGATGGTCCTGCTCGTGTACTCCTGGCCTGACGGCGTGCGCACCGTCAGCGAATCAGGGGTCGCGGTATGCCGCCAGCCGGGATTCTCCTTGGCGTAGTTGCAGGCCGCGCACAGTCCAGAGGCGTTCGCCCAGCTCGTCGCACCACCGGCGGCGTGCGGAGTGGCATGGTCGATATGGCGAATCGGTGCATCACACCACGGTGACCGGCACACATCGTCACGGCAGATGACCATCCGCCGCAGCCCATCATTGAAGGTCCGGCGCTTGGAGTCCATCGCCACGAGCTGCCCGGTCTCGGGCTGGGTGAAGAGACGCCGCAGGTAGACCGCACCAGAGCTGTTCTCCAGGAGTCGGCGCGTGAACGCGGCAGGGAGCGGCCCATGACCGGGCAGCCAGGCGGGAATCGTACCGTCGCTGATGAGAGCCTCGTCGGTCATGATGAGCTGGATTTCGACGGAGATGTCGGTCGCGGATTCCTGGCCCGTCAGGCGGGTGATGAAGAGGTCGGCGGCCATCTGCGCTCCCGTGCGCTCGCCTGATTCGCCCGTGCCGACCATCACAGAGGCAGCCTTCTGCAGGGCCGCATAGGCTGCCACGGCTTGCGGCATCGGAACGAAGGCGGTCAGATACGCCATGTTCCCCGGTGCCGGTCGGACGGAGATGTGCCGCTGCTTCTCCTCGTACTCCATGTGCTCGACGGTGGCTGCGGGATCCGCGTGCTGCGCCATGCGGCGGGCTTCTCCGGCCAGGCGCTTGAGGCCGGTGCCGGCGAAGAGCTCCTGCAACTGGGCATCGATCGAGTTGCGCAGATGGGACGGCAGCCACGCGACCTCCCGGAAGACGGCTCGTGCTTTCTCTTCGGAGATCTCTCCTGTTTCCAAAGCCCGGAAGGTGCAGGGCATTTCGCGCATGAGCACCTGGGCGAACTTCGCGAACCGGCTGCCCCGGGAGGGGGATTCCTGCCGGGCGAGCGCGACCTCGGCGCCGAACCCGCGGCAGCGACGATGGGCGGGAACCCCGGCGGCCTTCTCGGTGACGAAGCGGCGGTCAATCGCCGCGTCGGTCTCTCGCACCTGGTAGGCAGTGATCGCTGCTTTGAGGCGCTCGGCCTGGTTCATCCGCTCGAAGGCCTCAGTATCGTCGACCAGCGTCGGAGCTTGGGAAAACGCCAGGATGAGGCCCTCGATGTCCATGGCATCGAGCGGCTCTCCACGACGAGTCCTCTTCATACCCCATACGCTACGTTGAGGCACTGACAACGCACCCTCACCTGGGAAGATGCAGATTTGGCAGCTGAGCCCAGGCTCCGGTCAGCGCCCGAGGAGAAGGCGATTTCCTCCTCGGGAGCGGTCGCCCCAGCACGATTCAGCGCTTGGCGCTGTGCACCAGCACGCGGAGCAGCGGCTGAGTTCCGAGACCGTGCAGCCGCACGCTGCCGCCGAGCATGAATACGGTGACCGCTAAGACGAGGGCTGCGCTGTCGATGTCGTCGATGGCGTTGAAGGCCAGCAGGCCGAAGACGACCGAGGCAGTACCGCGCGGGCAGAGAGTGGCGATGAGCAGGCGCTCACGGCCGGGCAGCGCTGTTCCGAGCAGGCTCAGCAGCACCGGTCCCATGCGGATGATGGTGAGGGCGAGGGCGGCCAGCAGCAGTATCGGCCAGATGGTCTCGAGGACCTGGCCGATGAAGATGACGGTGGCGCCGAGGACGAACCACAGGACCATGTTGTTGATGATGCTGATGTCCTCGGCCAAGGACAGCTCCTCGTGCAGTTCGCGGGTGCGCCGCAGCATGCGGAAGACGGTGCCGGCGACGAAGGCGGCGATGAAGCCGTTGCCGTGCAGGGTCACGGCCAGCGTGTAGGTCAGCAGCGGCACCGCGACCAGGCCGATGCGCATCGACTGGGCGCTGAACCAGCCGCGCCGGCCGCTGGCGTTGGCCAGCACCGCGTCGGCGACGCCGACGACGAGGCCGACGGCAACGGCAATGAGGAAGGCTGGGATCGCATGGCCGAAGGCGGCACCGAGCCCGCCGCGTTTCGCGTCGCCGGCGAGTGCGAGGGCGAAGAGGAACAGCGGGGTGATGATGCCGTCGTTGTAGCCGCTTTCGAGGTTGAGGATGTGGCGCAGCCGCTGCGGGATGGAGGTGTCCTTGACGATCGAGGTCACCGGTGAGAAGTCGACGGGCACGATGATGCAGGCGATCGCCAGGGTGACAGCGAGGCTGAGGTCCGGAAGCAGCACCGAGGCGAACATCCAGGCCAGGAACATGCTGATCGGCAGCGCGATGAACAGCAGCCGCAGCACCGGCCCGCGCACGGCCTTCATCGCCCCGAGGCGGACTTCGGTGGCGTCGACGAAGAGGACGAGGGCGAGGACGAGTTCGGCGATCCGCTCGGCGGCATTGGAGTTGAGGAAGAGCCCGAAGCCGACCTTGTCGGTGATGAAGATGCCCGCAGCCGCGCCGCCGATCGCCATGGCCAGCGGGCCCATGACATGCCAGCGGCCGAGCACGCGGGCGAACAGCGCCCAGGCGGCGACGAGGGCGCCGGCGAGCAGAAGGACGGTGAGCATGAGGGGCTTTCGAGGTCGTGCAGCAGGTTCGCCTAAGCGAATCGGAGCCTGCCTGCAGGCGGTGCCAGGAACCGCCTCGGGACCGACGAAGAATGTCAAGGGTGCCGCGAGGCCGACGCTCCCGATGGGGACTGACCCTCACGAGTCCCCTGATTCTTACGCTATGCCCGGCTCCACCTCTTGGAGCCGGGTACTGCGCTGAAGGGGCATAAGGCTGAAGGGGCGCGGGCCGGCTGCCAGGAAAGCAGCCCACAGTCTTCACAGGCGGTTCCGACAGTGATGTCACCACCCGCAGATTGCCTGAAAGCCAACCTCATCCCCGGTGCCATCCCAAGGAGCTGCCATGACCATGACCCGCAGACGCACGCTCATCGCCTTCGCTCCGCTTGCTCTCGGCGGGCTCGCGCTCGCGCTCTTCGCAGCGCTCATGGCCTATCTGTTCGTCTTCGGTTCGATGCTCGGCCTGCCGGTCTCCACCCTCGACGGCCTCGGCCCGACGTGGCCGATGACAGCCGCCACCATTCTGCTCATCACCGCTGCAATCTCACTGCCCGTCGGCGGGCTGTGGGCTGCCGCGGTGACCGTTGCAGCGGCGCGGCGGAATGCTCAGCCGCGGCCGGGGAACGGCATACCCGAGGCGGTCAGCGTCAGCTGATCGACGGTCGCCTCCAGCGGCAGTTCGGCGATATCGGCGATCATCCACCCGGCGATCTCAGGATCGAAGCTCGGTTCGGCGCGCCTGGACCCGTCGGGCTGAAGGGCGCCGTCGCCGGTGCCGATGCTGGTGAGGATCTCGGTGGCGGCATTGCCGATGTCGATCTGGGTGGCGGTGATCCGGTGCGGCCGGCCGTCGATGATGATGGCCTTCGTCAGCCCGGCCACCGCGTGCTTGCTCATCGCATAGGCCACCGAGTGCGGGCGCGGCACCTGCGCTGAGATCGAGCCGTTGTTGATGATCCGCCCGCCGTGTTCGCGCATGAGGTCGAAGGCAGCACTGGCGCAGTAGAACGCGCCGGTGGCGTTGACGTCGATCGTCTGGGCCACCTCGTTCCAGTCAGCTGCGCCGACGTCATCAGCGGGACCGAACATGCCTGCGTTGTTGAAGAGCACGTCGAGGCGGCCATAGGTCTCAGCGACCTGCGCGAAGGCCGCGCGCACCGCCTCGGGAGCGGCGATATCGGTTTCGATGGCCAGGCAGCCGGCCGCACCGTCGAGGCTCTCCTCCAGCCGGTCGCGGCGGCGGCCGAGGGCGGCAACGTGCCAGCCGCGGGCGATGAGCGTGCGGGCGACCGCGCGGCCGATGCCGCTTCCGGCGCCGGTGATGACGGCGATGCGAGTGTCCATACCACCAATCTAACCGTCAGTCTGGGCACAGGTGGCTGGTGATGTCATCGTGGACGGGGCGTGTGTGATGGGCGCGGCGTGGCAGGCAGCGTGCGCCGGGACAGCGCCCAGCGGATGAGCGCTGCGAGGCCGAAGCCGGCGAGGATGCCGCACCAGCCGATGATGACGGTGGCGAAGCTGAACACCGATCTGCCGAGAGCCATGATCGCGTACCGGCCGACTTCGACGAGGAACGACAGGCTCATGGCCACCACCAGTGCCGACCAGCGGTGGGCGGCTGCGACGAAGAGTCCGCTGGTCAGGCCCAGGGGCAGGAACATGAGCAGGTTCATCGACTGCCAGTTGACGGTTGTGACTGCCCAGATGTTGGGCAGCGACCGTGCCCAGACGCGCCTCTGAATTGTGTCGTCATCGGTCAGGAACCGTTCGAGTCCGCTCTGCGATGGGGTCAGGGTCAGTGCCAGGACAAAGGCTGTGCAGGTGAGCCACGCGGCAACTGTCCACCGCGGTTCGCTCAGTTTGCGGGCACCGACGCGGGAGACTGCGACGGCCATGAGCACGCCAAGGGCGAAGGCAGGGATGAAGAGGGGAAAAGCCGCCAGGTAGCGCTCTATCGACTGATCTTCGCACACCCGCACGGCAGTCCGGTCGATCCCCTGGTGCAGACGCTCCCGAGGCGGTGGCTGGGTTCCAGCCACCGCGTCGGGAGCGGGTGCGCGGCACCGGCGCAGGTGCCGCAGTCGATCAGGACAGTGCGATCAGGTGGTCACGGCGCCGACCGAGGCCGACTGGACGAGCTTGGCGTACTTGCCGAGCACGCCGTGCAGGCGCGGGTTCTCCGGCATCTGCCAGTTCTCGCGGCGGCGGGCCATCTCGTCCTCGTCGACGTGGAGGTCGATGCTGCGGGCGGCGATGTCGACGGTGATCTTGTCTCCGTCTTCGACGAAGGCGATCGGCCCGCCGTCGACGGCCTCGGGGGCGACGTGGCCGATGCACAGGCCGGTCGACCCGCCGGAGAACCGGCCGTCGGTGATGAGCAGGACGTCCTTGCCTATGCCGGCGCCCTTGATCGCGCCGGTGATGGCGAGCATCTCGCGCATGCCCGGCCCGCCCTTGGGGCCTTCGTAGCGGATGATGACGACGTCGCCCTTCTTCAGCTCGCCGCCCAGCACAGCGTCCATGGCCGGCTGTTCGCGGTCGAAGACGCGGGCGGTGCCTTCGAAGACGTCGGCGTCGAAGCCGGCGGACTTCACGACCGCCCGCTCCGGTGCCAGCGATCCCTTGAGCACGGTGAGTCCGCCGGTGGCGTGGATCGGGTTGTTCAGCGCGCGCAGGATCTTGCCGTCGGGGTCCGGCGGGTTGATCGTGGCGAGGTTCTCAGCGACTGTCTTGCCGGTGACGGTCATGCAGTCGCCGTTGAGCAGTCCGGCGTCGAGCAGGGCCTTCATGATGACCGGAACGCCGCCGATCTTGAAGACGTCGTTCATGACGTATTCGCCGAAGGGCTTGACGTTGCCCAGGTGCGGGACTTTGTCGCCGATGCGGTTGAAGTCGTCGAGGCTCAGGTCGACCTTCGCCTCGTGGGCGATGGCCATGAGGTGCAGCACGGCGTTGGTCGAGCCGCCGAAGGCCATCGTCACGGCGATCGCGTTGAGCAGCGATTCGCGGGTGATGATGTCGCGGGTGGTGATGCCCTGGCGCAGCAGGTTGACCACAGCAGTGCCGGATTCGCGGGCGAAGAGCGTGCGGTTGCGGTGGATGGCCGGCGGGGCCGCTGAGCCGGGCAGGGACATGCCCATCGCCTCGGCGGCTGAGGCCATCGTGTTGGCGGTGTACATGCCGCCGCAGGCACCCTCACCAGGGCAGACGGCGCGTTCGATGGCGTCGACATCGGCTTCGGTCATCTTCCCGGCACGGCAGGCTCCGACGGCTTCGAAGGCGTCGATGAGGGTGACTTCGCGTTCGGTGCCGTCGGAGAGCTTCGCGGTGCCGGGCATGATCGAGCCGTTGTAGAGGAACACGCTCGACAGGCCGAGCCGGGCGGCGCCCATGAGCATGCCGGGGATCGACTTGTCGCAGCCGGCCAGCAGCACCGAACCGTCGAGGCGCTCGGCGGACATGACGGTCTCGACCGAGTCGGTGATGACCTCACGCGAGACGAGCGAGTAGTGCATGCCCTCATGGCCCATCGAGATGCCGTCGGAGACGGAGATGGTGCCGAACTCCAGCGGGTAGCCGCCGGCGTTGTGCACGCCCTCCTTGGCGAAGCCGGCCAGCTTCTCCAGCGTCAGGTTGCACGGGGTGATCTCGTTCCACGACGAGGCCACGCCGATCTGCGGTTTGGCCCAGTCGTCATCGCCCATGCCGACGGCGCGCAGCATGCCGCGAGCGGCGGCGCGCTCGAGGCCGTCGGTGACGTCGCGGGAGCGGGGCTTGATGTCAACGCGATCGGCGACGCTGCCGGACTGCGGGTTCTCCACTGCTGATTCCTCGTTCACTGTGCTCATGAGGGCAGTGTAGGTCGCCGTCGGGATTTAGCCACCGGGTGCCCCACATGACGGACACTCCGCCTGGAATCCTGCGAGGTCCGGGCCCGAGGCGCCGGTCGCCTCAGGCTTTGGGCAAGACTTCCGTGCCCATTTGCCCAGGACACATCCGTGCCCGAGGCGGGACCCGCCTCGGGCACGGAACGTATGGTGGGCAGACGCGCGGTTCAGCTCACGATGTTGAGCGGCTGCTGCCCGTCGTTGATACGGCGGACCTGCTCGGTGAGCATCTGTACGATGCGCGGTTCGAAGGCGGTCGTGTCTCCGCCGATGTGCGGGGTCAGTAGGGTGTTCGGGGTGCCCCACAGCGGGTGGTTCTCCGGCAGCGGCTCGGGGTCGACGACGTCGAGGGCGGCCTGCAGCCGGCCGGAGCGCAGCTCCTCGACGAGCGCATCGGTGTCGACGACGGCTCCGCGGGCGACGTTGACGACGAGTGCGTTGTCCGGCAGCTGGGCGAGGAACGCGGCGTCGACGAGGTGGTGGGTGGCCTCGGTCAGCGGGGTGATGAGGATGACGACCTCGGCGTGCGGCAGCAGCTTCGGCAGCTCGTCCGGCCCATGCACCTGACCGCGGTCATCGGTGCGGGCGCGGGAGGCGACGCGGGTGAGGTCGATGTCGAAGGGCTCTAACCGGGCGGCGATCGCATCGCCGATCTCCCCGACACCGACGATGAGCACCCGGCGGTCCTGCAGGGACCGCCGGCGCCGGTGGTTCCAAGTCCGCGAGGCCATGTCGCGAACAGCTGCGTCGATGCCGCGCAGCTTGGCGAGCACTAAGGCGACGGCGAGTTCAGCGGTGCCGCCGGTGTGCACGCCCGAGGCCGTGGCCACGGTGTAGCCCTCGTCGAGGAGGTGGGCGACGGGGTCATAGCCGGTGGTCTGCAGCAGCACCGTCTTGAGGTTCTCCAGCTGCGGGATCAGCTCGATCGTCGGCCCGAAGTCGGTGTAGGGCAGGATGAGGACGTCGACGTCGTCCGGGCTGGTCTTGTCGGACTTCTCCTCAGCGGAGTACACGACGAGGTCGACGTTGGCGCGCTGATGAGCCGGGATCCGGGCGATGACCCGGTCGCGCAGCTCGGAGTCAGGGAAGGCGATAGTGCGGATGCTCTGGGCGCTCATGACAGTCTGCGTGCTCATGCCGCCATTGTGTCATCCTTCCCCGCCCGGCTGACAGCGGCGCGCGGCTCAGCTGCGGAGCAGTTCGGCGAACGGCGTGACGGCGTTCGGGTCGAGTGCGTCGACCGGTCCGCGGCGCACCGCCGGCGTGGCGACCTGCGCGGCGAACTGCGGCCGGTCACCGGCGTGCTGCCGGTCGCCGCCGTGCTGCGGTGCCTCCGTTTCCCCAGGGGCGGGCTCGGATTCCGGCAGACCGGGCCCGGCTGCTTCCTCTCCTGCCGCTTCCTCTCCTGCCGCTGCTGGGCGCAGCGCGTGCACGAGGCCGGCCAGTTCGGCACCGGCTGTCGTGATCCGTTCGGCGAGGCCGCCGCGTTCCCCCATGCCCGAGGCGTCCGCACCCCAGTCGTCGGTGGCGGCGAATACCGCGGTCGGGACGATGATCGCCTTGAGGTAGCTCAGCAGCGGGCGCAGGCTCGTCTCAGCCGCCAGCGAATGCCGGGCGGTGCCGCCGGTCGAACCGATGAGCACCGGAGTGCCGGCGAGCGCGGCATCATCGATGAGCTGGAAGAACAGCGTCTGCAGACCCACCGGCTGACTGTTGTAGATCGGAGCGACGGTGATGAGCGCATCGGCCCGCTGCACAGCGGCGAAGGCGTCCTCCAGGGCCGGCGAGGGCAGTCCGGAGACGGTTATCGTGACCATCTCCTTAGCCAGCGTGCGCAGATTGATCTCAGTGACCGTCACCTCAGGCGCGGTAGTCTCCAGCGCCGAGGCAGTGGCGGCGGCGAGCCGGGCGGCCAGCCGCGAGGTCGTCGAGTCCTCGCTCAGGCCGGCGGCGACAGTGACGATCTCAAACATCGGTATCCTCCTCTGCGGTGGCGCTCTGCCGGCCGCCGGGCACCGGGTCGTTCCCGGCGCGGTGGCGTGCGACGAGCCAGTCGTGGGTCGGTGAGTCGGGCACATCGGCCGGGCGGGCGGCGTCCATCTCGCGGCGGATGACCGGGGCGACCTCGGTGCCGAGGACCTCGACCTGGCGCAGCACGACGTCATGGGGCAGGCCGGCGTGGTCGACGAGGAAGAGCAGCCGCTGGAAGTCCCCGGCCCATTCGCGCATGCCGAGATAGCGTTCGATGACCTGCTGCGGGGACCCGACGGTCAGCGGCGTCTGGGCGGTGAAGTCCTCCAGGGAAGGGCCGTGGCCGTAGACCGGGGCGTTGTCGAAGTACGGGCGGAAGAACTTCACGGCGTCCTGGGACTTCTCATCCATGAACACCTGCCCGCCGAGGCCCACGAAGGCCTGTTCGGCGGCGCCGTGGCCATAGTGGGCGTAGCGCTGCCGGTAGAGGTTGACCATCCGGGCGGTGTGGGATTCGGGCCAGAAGATGTTGTTGTGGAAGAAGCCGTCGCCGTAGTAGGCGGCCTGCTCGGCGATCTCCGGGGACCGGATCGAGCCGTGCCACACGAACGGCGGCACGTCGTCGAGCGGGAACGGTGTGACGGTGTAGCCCTCCAGCGGGCTGCGGAACTTGCCCTGCCATGAGATGTTCTTCTCCCGCCACAGCCGGTGGAGCAGGTTGTAGTTCTCCACCGCCAGCGGGATGCCCTGGCGGATGTCCTTGCCGAACCACGGGTAGACCGGCCCGGTGTTGCCCCGGCCCATCATGAGCGAGAGCCGACCGGCAGACAGGTGCTGGGCCATCGCGTAGTCCTCAGCCATGTTGACAAGGTCGTTGGTGGTGATGAGCGAGGTCGCCGTCGACAGCCGCAGCGTGGTCGTGCGCGCGGCGATGTGGGCCAGCAGCACCGGCGGGGTGCCGGGGGCGACGAAGGGCGGATTGTGGTGCTCGCCGACGGCGAAGGTGTCGAGTCCTGCCTGCTCAGCGGTGGTCGCCAGTTCGATCATGTTCATGATCCGCTGGTGTTCGCTCGGCGCCTGACCGGTGTGCGGGTCCGGTGTGACGTCGCCGATCGAGAAGATGCCGATTTCCACGGCGCTCACCTACCCCTGCTGATTTAACTTTCAATTACTACTAGCGTAACACCGTTCCCCGGCCGGATATTCCATGCTGAGGCCGCTCCCCTCGCACACGGTGCGGCGAGAGCATCGGCGAGATGTTCGAAGCCGGCAGCTCGCACACAGTGACAATGATCACGCTGTGGGTGCGGAGCAGGAGCCGCAACCGCCTCGGGCGCGGTGCTGTGAAGAGGACTACGATGGCGACTGCGGAAGCTGTCAGCCGAGTCCCGGATGCGCCTGACGCCGGCCCTTGGCGGTTCACTCAGAGGCGAAAGCAGTGATGATGCTGACCCCGGGTCGATACGCAGCGGGATCGCCCAGGCTGAGAAAGCGCAAAGCCGTGAGTGTGGTCACCATGGACGAGTGTGGTCACCACGGGATGGACAGGCGCCACCCGTCTTGTGCGCACATGGTCGTGAGTGCAGTCCGACTGTCCTGTGAGCCGGCTCAGGCCATTGGGCGTGAGCCAGCCGATAGGAGGCGGGCGTTCAGCCGGCGAGGTGACGTTCCGGCTTCCCCATCAGATCCACAGGGCAGGATCTTCGAGCTTCCACTCATTGGCTTGTCGGCCGTCGCGGGGTTGTCGGATCGTCGCGGGGATGCCGACGGCCGTCGAACCTTCCGGGACGTCCTTGACGACGACGGCGTTCGCTCCCACCGAGGAGCCCGAGCCGACGGTGACCGGACCGATGATCTTCGCACCCGCGCCCACCATGACGTTGTCGCCGATGGTCGGGTGCCGCTTGACCTGCTCCATCGTCGCCCCGCCGAGGGTGACCTGGTGATAGAGCATGACGTCGTCGCCGATCTCGGCGGTCTCGCCGATGACGACGCCGTTGGCGTGGTCGATGAAGAAGCGCCGGCCGATCGTGGCCCCGGGGTGGATCTCCACGCCAGTGAGCGTGCGCACCGCCTGGGACAGCAGGCGGGCCGGGACTTTTCCGGCTTCGTGCTGCCACAGCTTGTGGATGCCGCGGTGGGCCCAGATGGCATGCAGGCCCGGGTAGCTGATGAGCGTGACGAGGTCGTTGCGGGCAGCCGGGTCACGGCGCTTGGCGGTGTCGAGATCCTCGCGCAGGGTCTGGCGGAATACAGGATTGCTGGCATAGGCGGCTCCGAGCGCGGCGGCCGAGGCGGCCGCCGCGCCGAGAGCGAGTCGTCGCAGTGCTGACATGTGCCGATCAGTCCATGTAGTCCGCGTAGAGCGGGGTCGACAGGTAGCGTTCACCGAAGCTGGGGATGATGACGACGATGCGCTTGCCGGAGAACTCCGGACGCGAGCCGAGCTTCTCGGCGGCCGCGACGGCGGCGCCGGAGGAGATGCCGACGAGGATGCCCTCTTCGCGGGCGACCTGGCGGGCCTTCTCCATCGCCTCGTCATCGTCGATGGCGAAGACCTCGTCGTAGATCTCGGTGTCGAGCACGGTGGGCACGAAGTTCGCGCCGATGCCCTGGATCTTGTGTGGTCCGGCGGTGCCTTCGCTCAGCAGCGGCGAGGCGGCCGGTTCGACGGCGGCGATCGTGACATCCGGGTTGTGCTTGCGCAGCACCTCGCCCACACCGGTGATGGTGCCGCCGGTGCCGATTCCGGCGACGAAGGCATCGACCTGGCCGTCGGTGTCGGCGAGGATCTCCTCGGCAGTGGTTTCGCGGTGGATCTGCGGATTGGCTGGGTTGTCGAACTGGCGAGCCAGCACGGTGTTGTCCTGCTTGCCGATCTCCTCAGCCTTGGCGACGGCGCCCTTCATGCCCTCCTCCTTCGGGGTGAGGACGAGTTCGGCACCGAAAGCGCGCAGCAGCGCGCGGCGTTCCTTCGACATCGATTCGGGCATCGTGAGGATGACCTTGTATCCGCGGGCTGCGCCGACCATGGCCAGCGCGATACCGGTGTTGCCGCTGGTGCCTTCGACGATCGTGCCACCGGGGCGCAGCTCGCCGGACTTCTCAGCCGCATCGATCATCGCGACGCCGATGCGGTCCTTGACCGAGTTCGCCGGATTGTAGAACTCGAGCTTTCCAACGATTTCCGCGCCGCTGCGCTCGCTGGCCTTGTTGAGTCGTACGAGCGGTGTCCGTCCGACCAGCTCAGAAATATTGGAATAGATGTTCACGGGCGTGTCCTTTCGATTCGCACGTCTGGGCTGAGCCGTGGCTCGACTCAGCAGAGAGGATTACGTCGACAGCGAAGAGCAGGACAGCTGCAAGCGCTGAGCCCTTCGCTCACACACCAGCCAATGGCTTCAGCTGCTGATGACTGCGGGAGGCAGTTCTACTGCGCTCAACCGCGTTGGGTCTCAGCTTATTCCGGCAGCGGGTCAACTGGTAATCCTGTCCGGGGGCGCGGACGCACATCACGTCCGTGCTGGGTCCGCCCGGACCCGACCGGGCGCTAGACTCAGGTGTCATGACCATTCATCCCATCGTCGTCTGCGGTGAGCCGGTGCTGCACCGCAAAGCCGAGAAGATCGATTCCTTCGATGCTGAGCTCGCCGAGCTCATCGATGACATGTTCGAGACCCTGGCCGCCTCAAACGGGGTCGGCCTGGCGGCTCCGCAGATCGGGGTGGGCAAGCAGATCTTCGTCTACGACGCCGATGATGTGGTCGCCGGTGTGCGCCGGCGCGGCGTGTTCGTCAACCCGATCCTCGCCGCCTCGAAGATCCCCGACGGGCGTCCGAGCATCGAGGACGAATCGGAAGGCTGCCTGTCGGTGCCTGCTCTGGACTTCCCGCTCAAGCGCGCCCACAAGGTCACGATCAACGGTGTCGATGGCACCGGTGAACCGGTGTCGCTGACGGTCCAGGGCTGGTTCGCCCGGATCATGCAGCACGAATACGACCACCTCCAGGGCACCCTGTACGTCGACCGGCTCGATAAGAAGTGGTCGAAGAAGTGGAAGCGAGCGCAGCGCGAGTTCGGCTATACCGAACCGGGTCTGTCCTGGCTGCCTGGCACCGATGAGGATCCGTTCGGGCACTGAGCTGAACCGCGGATACTGACCTGCGCCGGCCCGATGTGCGTTTCGTGCAGAATCGACGATCGTCGAGTCGACACAAACAGCACAACCGCCGGTCAGGACAGGTGGCGCTGCTCGCGGTTCTGACCGAGCTGCTCCCCTGCCCGGTTCAGGCCGAGCTGCTCGTCGACCTGCTTCTGGGCGCGGGCGATCTTCGAATCCAGTTCGTCGAGGTCGTCGAAGCCTTCAGCGGTGACTGTCAGTTCGCGCAGCAGCTCATTGATCGACTCGGCGTGTGCTTCGGCTTCGATGTTGAGTTCCTGCAGACGCCAGTCGGCATTCTCGTCATCGGCGGTACGGGAGATGACGTCGAGCACGCGCGAACCGATCTCGCGTGAGCGTTCGGTCTGGTCGAGCATGAGCAGTTGCTGGTCGAGTTTGCGCAGCCGCTCATAGTAGGCGTTGAGTGCCAGCACCCGGTCGACCATGGACGAGAACGCGCGGGTGAGCTGTCGCAGGTAGGCGACGATCTGTTTGTCGGTCGACGGGTCGGCAGGCATGCCGCCGCCGGCGTTGAAGTTGGTCTGGCGCATCTGCTCAAGCTCAGCGCGGATCTCGCCGAGTTCGACGAGACGACGTCCGATCGAGGCGACCGCGTGATCGAGATCGACGCGGGAGACGTGGTCCTGCATAATCGGGTGCGTCCACGCACGTGTCCGGGCGATCTTCTGCGCCGTCACGACAGTCAGGTGGAACAACCGCTGCTCGTCGGTGTCCTGGCCCTTCGTCAGTCCCGGTACCCAGCCGAGGCGCTCAGGAGTGATCCACTCCGCGCCGCTTGCCGATTCCTTGGCCTTGCGGTCGAGCCGGCGCGGATCCTTGCGGTACTTCCAGCCGGTATAGCCTGCACCGGCAGCGGAGATCGTGCCGATGATGCCGGTGGTGATGACGCCGCCTTCAGGCACGGAGTCGAAAACGCTGATGAGCACCGTCGGCAGAGCGGCGATTCCCGTCGCGATCGCGCCAGCGGTGGTGGCAGCTGCGAACTTCACCCGCGAGCGGATGAGGTTGCGTGACATCCCGGCGGTGACGAGCTGGGGGCTCGGTTCGGTGGCGTCAACGCGGTAGCTGCGTGCGCGCCAGACGTTGCGGACGTTCTCGGAAACAGAATCGGGCACCAGAATCCGGTAGGTCGGCAGCGTGCCGGCACAGCTGCGCTCCCACAGGGACTTCCACGAGATCGTGGCCATCTGCACTCCTCCGGTGAGCAGGCGGGCGAGGTTGCCGACAGTGTACGCCGCCGGTCTGAGGCTTCTCTGAACGCAGATGTCGACAACACGCACGCGCCCGCAGCGAACTGGGGTCCGCTGCGGGCGCGTGTGGTGTATCAGCCCCTGGCTGGGCAGGTCAGCTGTTGATCTTGGCCATGATCATTTCGCGGGCCTTGCCGGCATCGGCCTGGCCGCGGGTGGCCTTCATGATCGGGCCCATGAGGGCGCCGATCGCCTGCATCTTGCCGCCCTTGATCTTCTCGACGACATCCGGGTTCGCCGCGATCGCGTCATCGACGGCGGCTTCGAGCGCGCCGTCGTCCTGAACGATCTCCAGTCCCTCGGCCTCCATCACCTCGGTCGGGCTGCCCTTGCCGTCGATGACGCCGGCGAGCGCCTTGCGGGCGAGCTTGTCGTTGAGCTTGCCGGCCTTGACCAGGCCTGCCAGCTCGGCGACATGGGCTGCAGTGACGAGAGTCGTGACCTCGGCGTCCTCCTGCTTGGCTGCACGTGCGATCTCACCGGTCCACCACTTGCGTGCGGCGGCCGGCTCGGCACCGGCAGCGACAGTCTCTTCGATGACGTCGAGCAGGCCTGCGTTGATGACATCGCGCATCTCCAGTTCGGAGAAGCCCCACGCCTCAAGCAGGCGGCGGCGCTTGGCTGCCGGCAGCTCCGGCAGGTCGGCGCGCAGCTGCTCGACCCAGTCGCGCGACGGCTCGACGGGCACGAGGTCCGGTTCCGGGAAGTAGCGGTAGTCATCCGAATCGGACTTCACACGTCCCGAGGATGTCTCGCCGGTCTCCTCATGGAAATGGCGGGTCTCCTGCAGCACCTGCTCACCGGCTTCGAGCACAGTGGCCTGGCGGGCGATCTCGTAGCGGACCGCGCGCTCGATCGAGCGGAAGGAGTTGACGTTCTTCGTCTCTGTGCGGGTGCCCAGCGGTGCGTCGGGCGATTCGCGCAGCGAGACGTTGATGTCGGCACGCACATTGCCCTGCTCCATCCGGGCCTCGGAGACGCCGAGGGCGCGGAAGATGTCGCGCAGGGTGCGCACATAGGCGGCCGCCACCTCGGGAGCGCGCTCCCCGGTGCCGGTGATGGGGCGGGTGACGATCTCGACGAGCGGCACGCCGGCGCGGTTGTAGTCGACCAGCGAGTACTCCGCGCCGTGGATGCGGCCCGAGCCGCCGACGTGGGTGTTCTTGCCGGCGTCCTCCTCCATGTGGGCGCGTTCGATGTCGACGGTGATGAGCTCGCCGTCTTCGAGCTCGACCTCCAGGGAGCCGTCGAAGGCGATAGGCTCGTCGTACTGGGAGGTCTGGAAGTTCTTCGCCAGGTCCGGGTAGAAGTAGTTCTTCCGGGCGAACCGGCAGGACTCGGCGATGTCGCAGCCGAGGGCCAGGCCGATCTTGATCGCGTACTCGACCCCGGTCTCATTCACCACCGGCAGCGCGCCGGGCAAGCCGAGCGAGACCGGGGTCACGTTCTCGTTCGCGCCGACTCCGAAGCTGTTGGGGGCGGCGTCGAACATCTTCGTGGCGGTGCCGAGTTCGACGTGGACCTCGATGCCGAGCACCGGGTCGTACTTCTTGATGGCGTCTTCGTACTTCATCTCACGTCCTCACAGTTCCGGCGCGGCGGCGAGCACGCCAGCCCCGCGAGTGTCGTTGACGGCAGCCTCGATGCCGGCGCCGATCTCATACAGGCGCACATCCTCACGGGCCGGGGCGAGCAGCTGGAAGCCCACCGGCAGCCCGTCGGCCACACCGGCCGGCACGCTCATGCCCGGCACGCCGGCGAGGTTGGCCGGGATGGTCGCGACGTCGCCGAGGTACAGCGACATCGGGTCCATCTCCTTGGCAGCGCCCAGGTCGAAGGCCGTCGTCGGAGCGGTCGGCGAGACGAGCACATCGGCAGTCTCGAAGGCCTTGGCCAAGTCGCGCTGGACCAGTGTGCGGACCTTCTGGGCCGAACCGTAGTAGGCGTCGTAGTAGCCGGCCGAGAGCGCATAGGTGCCGAGGATGATGCGGCGCTTGACCTCCGCGCCGAATCCGGCGGCGCGCGTGGCGGCCATGACAGTCTCCGCGGTGACCGGGCCCTCCTCGGGCTCGACCCGCAGGCCGAAGCGCATGCCGTCGTAGCGGGCGAGGTTCGAGGACACCTCCGAGGGCATGATGAGGTAGTAGGCCTCAACGGCGTAGGCGAAGCTCGGGCAGTCGATGTCGACGATCTCAGCCCCGGCAGCTGCGGCGATCCGCAGCGCCTCGTCGAAAGCGGCCTGCACGCCGGGTTCGACCCCCTCGCCGGTGAGCTGGCGGATGACACCCAGGCGCTTGCCGGACAGGCTGCCAGAAGCAGCCCCGGCCTCAGCGGCGGCGAGGAAGCCGGTCGCCTGGTCCCGCAGCGAGGTCGAGTCGTGCGGGTCGTGGCCGGCGAGCACTTCGTGCAGGGCGGCGGCGTCGGCGACGGTGCGGCCCATCGGGCCGACCTGGTCGAGGCTGGAGGCCATCGCGATGACTCCATAGCGGGAGACCGAGCCGTAGGTCGGCTTGACGCCGACGGTGCCGGTGAAGGCGGCCGGCTGGCGGACGGAACCACCCGTGTCAGTGCCGACGGACAGCGGCGCCTCATAGGCGGCCAGCGCTGCCGCGGCACCGCCGGAGGAGCCGCCGGGGACCTTCGTGGTATCCCACGGGTTGGCCGTCGGACCGAAGGCGGAGTTCTCGGTGGTCGCACCCATGGCGAACTCATCGAGGTTCGTCTTGCCCAAAAGCGGCATGCCCGCTTCCTGGGTGTGGCGGTAGACGGTGCCCGAGTACGGCGGCACCCAGCCTTCGAGCATCTTCGAGGCGGCCGTCGTCGCCACGCCCTCGGTGACGATGAGGTCCTTGTGCGCGACCGGCACACCGGCCAGCGGGTGCAGGGTCTCACCTGCGGCCCGGCGTCGGTCGACGTCAGCGGCGGTGGCCAGGGCGGCATCGGCGGTGACGGTGATGAAGGCGCCGATGGTCTCATCGACGGCACCGATCCGGTCGAGGTGGGCCTGGGTGACCTCGGTCGAGGTGTAGTCGCCGGCCCGCATGCCGGCGGCGAGGTCGAGCGCGCTCAGGCGCGTGAGATCTGCCATCAGTCCTCCCCGAGGATCTGCGGGACGAGGAACTTGCCGTCTTCACTGGCCGGGGCGCCGGAGAGCGCCTCGTCGGCAGTGAGCGTCTCGCCGACGGTGTCCGGGCGCATGACGTTGCTCAGCGGAATCGGGTGGCTGGTGGCCGGCACCTCGTCGGTGGCGACCTCCTGGACGGCGGCCACGCTGGAGAGAATGGCGTTGAGGTCGCCGGTGAGTGCGGCCTGCTCCTCATCGGTCAGGGCGATCCGGGCGAGGTCGGCCAGGTGGCTGACCTCAGCGGCGGTGATCGCGGATGTCTGCGACATCGTCACCCCTTCATTGTTCGCGTTCGTGTCACAGACGAGTCTAACCGGCGCCTGGCCACCTGCGGGTGCCAACGCTCTGCCTCGGTCAGGCAGCCGATTCGTTGCGGATGTAGCCGGCGACTTCGGTGAGGAACCGCTCTGCGGCCGCGGGGGTGGCGTGGCCGTTGGCCACTGCCCGGCTGAGGTCGGCGGCCAGCCCGTTCACCCGCGCCTGCGCGCTGTCGGCTGGCAGTGCGGCGTCACCGGTGTGCCTGCTCGTGGCCGTGCCCGAGGAGGGGGTGTCGTCGTCATCGTCGTCGTCCTTGCGGGTGGGCCGGGTCTCCTGGCCCGAGGCGGTGGGCAGGTAGGCGGCTTCCGGTGCTGCGGTGCGTCCGGCCTCGGCGATGGCAGCCCGCAGGGTGTCGCTGTTCTCGTCGAGTTCGGCTGTCGCTTCCTGGACGGCGATGGCAGGGGTGTCGGGAAGTGCCTGCGTGTCGATCAGCCGGGTGACGTGGCCGGCGCCGAAGACGATGCCGGAGACGAGTGCCGAGCCGATGACCAGGCGTACGAGAGTCCACATGCCTCCAGTCTGGCACCGGCAGTTGGTGGCCGGCTTCGTCCCGGCTGGGTCTCCGCTGAACCGTAGGCAGAACGGTCCGTGATAGCGGGCGGGGGTTGCCAGAAGCCGGCGACGGCTCCTAGCGTCGAGGCATCACCGAGCGAGTGGAGGACGAATGAGAATCCCGCAGGCGTCGAGATGGATCATCGCCCTGCTCCTGCTGGCGATCGGCAGCCTGGCGCTCGTCTTCGCACCGGGGCTGCACGATCTGGCAGCGGTGTTCTGGGGCCTGGCTCTCGTGTCCCTCATCGCCGCACTCGTCATCGCCGTCCGCCGATGGCGCACCGTGCGGCGCGGCGAGTCCAGCGTGAGCAGCCGACGGCGCCGAGGCCGCGAGAACCGGAGACCTCAGTAGTCGAGGTCGCCTTCGCCGAACCCGTCGACGTCGAAGTCCTCACCGTCGCTGCCGCTTGCCAGCAGTGAGGCAGTCAGGCGCTCCTCATCCCCGCGCAGCTCAGCGACCGCTGCCAGCAGCGACGCATCTTCTGCCTTCTGCCCATCGAGGGCGGCGAGCACCACAGAGCGGCGCACGGCTTCCTTGACGAAGGAGGCGGTGACTCCCTCGGTGCGCGCGGCGGCCTCGTCGAGGGCGGCCGGGGTGAAGCTCAGCTGCTGGGAGTACAGCTCGAACAGGGCACGGCGGGCTGCCGTATCCGGACGCGGGATCTCGACAGCCAAGTCGATGCGGCCCGGCCGCTGCACGAGCGCCTCTTCGAGGGCCTCGGCCCGATTGGTCGTGAGGACAAAGGCGACATCAGCGTCACCGGCCAGTCCGTCGAGGGCATCGAGGACTTCGAAGAGCAGCGGCCGGGCGCCTTCGGAGAAGTCACGGGACTCGGCGACGAGGTCGCAGTCCTCAAGCACCACGATCGCCGGCTGCAGGGCGCGGGCGGTCTCAGCGGCAAGGCTGATCGCCTGCAGGCTCTCCCCAGAGAGCATGATGACGGTGCTGCCGGTGGCCAGTCCGGTGAGGTGGCGGACGGTGTGGGTCTTGCCGGTGCCGGGAGGGCCGTAGAGCAGGATGCCGCGTTTGAGGTGCTGGCCGGCGGCCTGCAACTGCTTCGCCATCTCGGAGATGCCGAGCACGTGGCGACGGATCCGCTTCAGCGTGTCTTCCGGCAGGATCACCTGGTCGGCTGCGATCTGCGGGCGAGGATGGAACTGCACAGCCTGGGAGGCCTCGCCGAAGGCTCCTCCCCCGAAGGTCACGACCTGCCCACGCAGGGTCGAGCGGGCGTTCATCGCCTCCGCGATCTCGGTGAGCACTTCTTCGGCGGCGATGTCATCGCCGGAGAGGATCGAGACGTAGGAGACGAGCTCACCGAAATCACCGGAGCGAGCCTGCAGCAGCGCCATCGGCTGGCCGTCGCGTTCGAAGAGGGACACCGCCTCCGAAGCGACCCGGCGGCGCGCCTCGGGGCCGGTGGGTACCGACTCGTACTGCACGGCACCGGGGAAGAAGTTGTCGTACCGGTTGGCGATGAGTTCGGTGAAGTCGAAGGAGTCCTCATCGGTGTTGATGCCGTGGACGGTGCGCTCGTCACCGAGCACGGCTTCGATGCCGATGTCGAGGTCGGCGTAGCGCCAGACGGGGAACCGCTTGGCGACAGCTTCGAACTCTTCGGCCGGGCCGCCGAGGTGGTCGCTCAGCAGCGCGCGGAAGCTCGGGGTTGCAGGGTTGCCGGCAGTGCTGTGCTCGGCCATGGTGTCGACGAAGGCAGAGAACCGGGTGGCGAAGTCGCGCAGCTCCTCGGGGGTGACGAGCGGGCTGGCCGACGGGGTGGGCTGGGTGCGGGGAGTGTCGTTCATGGCCGCAGTCTAGCCAGACTGGCCGGGAGACGTTCCCAGGCGCGGCGCAGACCGCTAGCCCGGCAACAGGCATCGGGACAGCCTCCTCCGAAGGCGGTTCCCGCTGCGAGCGGCCGTCAGGAAGCTCAAGGCCGGCATCGATCAGATGCACCGTGGAACCCTGGCGGCGCGGAAGGGCGAACATGGCCGAGGAGGATGAACGCCCTCCACCGGCTGAGCGCAGTGACACGGCAGCGTGATCGGCAGTCGTCCGGTTCTGCGAGGACCAGCTGGTGACCGAAGACGAGGCGCTCATCGCCGAAGCTTGCGGGGGCCAGGCAGGTGCAGGAATTCGGCACGATGTCCGGATTCCATCCGGCAGGAACGGCACGCAGGTCAGTCGGCCACCGCCTCGGGCCCGGCGGCCAGCAGCTTCTCGAACGCCTCCTCATCGAGGACCGGCACGCCGAGGTCCTCGGCCTTCGTCAGCTTCGAGCCGGCGTTGTCTCCGGCGATGACGTAGTCGGTATTCTTCGACACCGAGCCGGCCGCCTTGCCGCCGGCGGCGATGATCGTCTCCTTGATCGAGTCGCGGGTGTAGTTGTGCAGTGAGCCGGTTGCCACGATCGTGAGCCCGGCCAGGGTCTGCGGGCGTCCGGAGTCCTCCGGCGCCTCGTCCTCCATCCGCACCCCGGCGGTTGCCCAGGCGTCGACGATCGCTGCATGCCAGTCGACGGTGAACCAGTCGTGCAAGGACTCGGCGATGACCGGCCCGACGCCGTCGATCTCGGAGAGCTCCTCGATCGAGGCGGCGCGGATCTTGTCCATCGACCGGAAGTGATCGGCCAGGGCGCGGGCGGCGACGGGGCCGACGTGGCGGATCGACAGGGCCACGAGCACCCGCCACAGCGGGCGGTCCTTGGCTGCGGCGATCTGCTCGAGCATCCGCTCGGTGTTCGCCCGCGGCTTGCTGCCGTCCTTGGTGTAGAAGTACGGGACGAGCTCCTTCTCGCCTTCGGCTGCGTCCTTGCCGCGCTTGTCCTGCCAGACCTTGACCTCGGCGAGGTCCTCGGCGCTCAGGTCGAACAGGCCGGCCTCATTGGCCAGCGGCGGCTGGCCCTCCGGCGGGCGGGTGAGCGCGTTGGCTGCCTCCTCGCCGAGGGCCTCGATGTCAAGGGCCGCCCGGGAGGCGAGGTATTCGACGCGGTTGGCGACCTGGGCTGGGCAGGTGCGGCTGTTGGGGCAGCGCAGGTCCTTGTCGCCTTCCTTCTGCTCATACAGCTCGGTGCCGCAGTCCGGGCAGTGGGTCGGCATGACGAAGGCGTGCTCGTCGCCGGTGCGGGCGGCGGTGACGGGTCCGAGGATCTCGGGGATGACGTCGCCTGCCTTGCGCAGCACGACGGTGTCGCCGATGAGCACGCCTTTGCGCTTGACCTCGTGGGCGTTGTGCAGGGTCGCCTTCTCCACTGTCGAGCCGGCCACCAGCACCGGTTCCATCACGGCGTACGGGGTGACGCGGCCGGTGCGGCCGACGTTGACGCGGATGTCGAGCAGCTTCGTTGTCACCTCCTCCGGCGGGTACTTGAAGGCCATCGCCCAGCGCGGGGCGCGGGAGGTGAAGCCGAGTTCGTACTGCTCATCGAGCTCGTCGACTTTGACGACGACGCCGTCGATCTCGTGCAGCACGTCGTGGCGGTGCTCGCCGTAGTAGTCGATGTAGTCATGGACCTCGTCCATCGACGTCACGACCTGGAAGTACTCGCTGGTCGGCAGCCCCCACGTCTTCAGTTGCGCGTAGACCTCCGACTGGCTCGGCGCCTCGGCTCCTTCGCCGCCCTCTTCGGGCTGCCAGGCGGCGATGCCGTGGACGAGCATGTGCAGCGGGCGCTGCGCGGTGACCTGCGGGTCCTTCTGCCGCAGCGACCCGGCTGCCGAGTTGCGCGGGTTGGCGAACGGGTTCTTGCCTGCTTCGACGAGGGCTTCGTTGAGCTGCCGGAACGCTTCGACGGGGATGAACACCTCGCCGCGGATGTCGACGCGGGCCGGGTGGCCGGTGCCGGCGAGCCGGGCGGGGATGTCGGCGATGGTGCGGACATTGGCGGTGATGTCCTCACCGGTGTGCCCGTCGCCGCGGGTGGCAGCGCGGACGAGGCGGCCGTGCTCATAGGTGAGGTTGACCGCCAGCCCGTCGATCTTGAGTTCGCACAGGTAGCGGGCCGGTTTGCGGCCCAGACCGCGGTTCACGCGGGCGGCCCAGTCGTCGAGCTCTTCACGGGAGAAGGCGTTGTCGAGGCTGTACATGCGCTCGGCGTGGACGACCTCGGCGAACAGCTCGGTGTCGACGCCGCCGCCGACATGCTGGGTCGGCGAGTCCGGGTCCCGGAGTTCGGGGAAGCGGTCTTCGATGTCTTCGAGTTCGCGCATGAGCGTGTCGAACTCGGCATCGGAGACGGTCGGGGCGTCCTTGACGTAGTAGCGCTCGCGGTGCTCCTCGATCTCCAGCGCCAGTTCCTTGGCACGTGCCCGGGCGGTGTCGAATGCGCGTCCGTGGGCGGCCGCCTGGGAGATGTCGGTTGAGTCGGGGCTGTCGACGATGTCGTCGCCGGAGTCAGAGGAGACGTTGGCAGAAGTGTCGGCACCTGTGGTCATGGGGTTCATTATCCCATCTACCCACGGACATCTGAGTCACGACAAGCTGCGGTTCAGGCCAGCGCCGCGCACTCCTGTGCCAGCTGGCTCGCTGCAGCCAGCCACCTCCGCGGGTGCACCGGGTCTGTCTCGACAGCGGCCTGCGCCTCAGACCGGGTGAGCGGGGCCGGCGGGCCGGTGAGGATGCCGAGCTCGGCCAGTGCCGCATCGGGCAGTCCGAGGGTCTCGGCCACACCGGTGAGCCGGTGAGCCCAGGCGGCGCTATCGGTTCCCGTTCCCGAGGCGGTCCCGACTCCCAGCGTCAGTGCCGGAACCGGGTGGCCGCCTTCGGCTGCCCGGTGGGTGTCCCACCAGATGAAGGCCTGCTCGAAGACTTTTGCCTCGGTCCCGGCTGTGACGTCGATGCCGATGCTGCTGATGTGCGCATCGGCGAACACATCGCTCAGGCTGCGGGCCTGCCCGTGGCTGTGCCAGGTCAGCGGCCGGCTGCCAGGCAGGAAGACCAGGGTGTGCCCGCCAGCCGAGGCGATGGCCTCGCGGACATCGCGCCAGGCGGTGACCGCCTCGGTCTCGGGCAGGGCCGGCAGGCGGGTGCGCCCGGCCGTTGTGGCCAGCTGTCCGGAGAGTGCGGCAGCGGCATGTGGTTCGTCGAGCTGGATGATGACCTCAGCGTCTGGCATGAGCCGGTGCAGGTGCGTGATGTGTGCGCTGAGGCCGTGGGCGTAGCCGGCCATGACGTCGCGGCGTGCGCCGGGATCGATGAGCGTCGATTCGCCTCGGGGTTCGAGCAGCAGGGCGGCCAAGCTCACCGGTCCGGGCAGGCTGATCTTGACCGGGCCTGCGAGGTCGGCGAACACCTCGGCTGCGGCATCGGCATCCTCCCCGAGTCGCGAGAGCGCCCGGCGGGCGTCCCGGCCGGGCAGGTGGGTCAGCCGCCAGCCGGCGGCGGTGGCTTCGACGGTCAGGTCCTCGGACAGGGCGGCGGCTCGGGCGACGCCTTCGCTGCCGGGCCCGGTGGTGACCGCCGGCAGGAACGGGACCGCCTCCTCGGCGAGCATCCCTGCGGTGATGCGGGCGGCCTCGCGGACATCGGACTCGGTGCGCGGCTCGCCGTCTGCCGGCCGACCGGTGCCGGTCCAGGCAGCGGTGGTGACCGGCCAGCCGCCGCGTCCGGAGGCGAACACCCGGTCAGCGCTGTGCCCGTACCGGCTCACCGGCCGCGGCCCTTCATCCGGGCTGCCGGCAGGCCGGGCGTGTCGAAGCCCATGACGCGGCCATAGAACGACAGCTCCTGTTCAAGGGAATCGGTGACGTTGGCGGCCTGGACGAAGCCGTGGGATTCGCCCGGGTAGAAGGCCGCGGTGTAGGGCAGGCCGCGGGCTTCGAGTGCGTCGATGAGCAGGCGGGCCTGGCTCGGCGGGACGATCGGGTCCTCTTCGCCCTGGAAGATCGCCACCGGCACGCTGAGCTCATCGAGCAGGTTGACTGGAGCCAGCGATATGTAGCGTTCGGCTTCTTCGGGGTAGACGCCGACGAGCCCGTCGAGGTAGCGGGATTCGAAGTCGTGGGTCTCCTCAGCCAGGGCCCGCAGGTCGCCGACACCGTAGTAGCTGGCGCCGGCGGCGAACACCGAGGTGGTGGTCAGGGCGCGCAGCACCGTCCAGCCGCCGGCCGAGCCGCCGGAGATCGCCAGCCGGCCGGCATCTGCCAGGCCGGCGTCGACGAGCCCGGTGACGGCGGTGACGGTGTCGGCGACATCGATGATGCCCCACTGGTCTTTGAGCGCATCCCGGTAGGCGCGTCCGTAGCCGGTCGAGCCGCGGTAGTTGACGTCGATGACGCCGATGCCGCGGGAGGTGAAGAAGGCGTGATGCGCTGAGACCTTCGGCACCGCCTGGCCGGTCGGCCCGCCGTGGACGAAGGCGACATACGGAGGCTTCTCGCCCTCAGGCGCCGTGTAGTGGGGGTGGCGCGGCGGATAGACGATCGCATGGATGCCGTCGAATTCGTGCAGCTCAGCGCGCGGATAGTAGGCCGCCCGGGTGCGGTCCGGGGCGGCGGCCGAGAGCGCGACGGGTTCGAGTTCGCCGGTGGCAAGCGTGTACGTGTAGAGTCCGCGGACCCGGTCGGAGGATCCGCCGATCATGAGGGCGGTGCCGTTGCGGTAGTCCTGCAGCCCGATGTCGGACAGCGGGCAGTCAAGGCTCTGGTGTTCGTGTGAGCGGGGGCTTGCCCAGATGAGCCGGCTGGTGCCGAAGCGTGCGGCGGCGAGCACCCGGCTGCCGCCGTCGACGGGCAGGTAGTGCTGCTCGCCCAGCAGCCACAGCGGGCCGCCGATCTCGCCTTCGATGCTGAGCAGCGGCTCCTCCTCGGCGGGCATGACGCCTTTGTCTCCGCGTGCCTGTGCGCGGAAGGCCGGCACGTCGAGTCCAGTCAGCTGCCAGCTGCCAGTCGGGTCGGCGGTGACGGCGAGCTTGGTGCGCGAGAGCCACTCCGGCTGCAGGACGGAGACGCCCGGCCGGTGGTAGATCTTCTCGACCGGCCCGTCGGGTGCGCCGGCCTCGTCGAGCGGCTGAAGGAACACGGCGGTTTCGTCCCACGGCATGTGCGGGTGCTCCCAGCCGATGAACGACAGCAGCGTCTGGCACGGGCTGATGCGCGGCCAGGCGAGGAACCGCGCCCCGTCGGCCAGGCGGGTGACACCGGAGTCGTCGACGGCGACGATGCTGCGGGTGATCGGCTGCTCGGAGGCCCGTGTGCTGGCTGCGTCGGCGATCTCCGTTCCCGAGGCGCCGGGCAGCAGGTGCTCGTGGGTCTCCTCGACGGCGAGGATCCGCCCGCCGGAGTAGGTCAGATCCCCGTAGCGGGTCGCCATGTCGGTGTCCGGGGTGATCGGCACCGGCGGTGAGGCCGGCGCTGGTGCAGACCCGTTGAGCACGGTGGAGATGTCGAGGCGGTAGATGCGCTGGTCGTCGGCGTTGACGAAGAGCAGCGTGCCGGTCGCCGGGTGGGCGGCCCAGGGGCAGCCGCCGTATTCGTGGACGCGGGAGCGAGCGCTGAAGTTCGGTGGCAGCAGCTGGATCTCATCGCCGAGGTGACCGGATCGGTTGACGACGATGCCGGTGCGTCCGCCTTCGGAGCTGACGCGGGCGGCGTAGATGATGGCATCGCCGATGAAGCGTGCGTCGCTGATCGGCTCGGAGCCGGCAGCGACATCGGCGGCGGAGATCGGAGACGGCCAGGAACCGTATGGCGCGGTGGTCATGGCCACAGATTACCGAACCGCACGGACGCTGCCCGCACTCCCCGGATCGCACAGCGCAGCCGCAGCCGCGTGCGGGCTCACGCGTCGAGCAGTTCGGCGCTGCGGGCGGTCTGGTCGATCGTCGCCTGGCCGAGCACGCGGGTGCCGCGGTAGACGACCATCGTCTGCCCGGCGGCCACACCGGACAGCGGCTCGTTCACGGCAACGTGCATGACCTGTCCGCGCGGCCGGGGTGCCGGCAGGTTCTCCTCATGGGCTGGGACGGTCTCATCGACTTCACCGAGCCACACGCGGGCTGGCACCGGATCGGAGTGCGCACGGATCTGGATCTCACAGTCGATCGCGGTCGCTTCGCTGTCGCCGATGTCGGCTGGCGGAAGCCCGCACCAGGTGGTGCGGATGCCTTCGAGCCGGTCGACGCGCAGCGCCTGCTTCGGCCCGACGGTCACAGAATTGTCAGCAACATCGATGCCGACGACGTAGCGCGGTTTGCCGTCAGCGGCCGGCTTCTCGATGCCCAGACCCTTGCGCTGGCCGATCGTGTAAGTCATCGCCCCATCGTGCTCGCCGAGCACCTCACCGGCTTCGTCCTTGATGAGCCCTGGCCGCATCGGGATCTTGTCGGCCAGCCACGCCTTGGTGTTGCCATCAGGGATGAAGCAGATGTCGTAGGAGTCGGGCTTGTTCGCCACCGGGAAGCCGCGTTCGGCGGCTTCGGCTCGCACCTCGGCCTTCGAGGCAGAGGCGCCGATGGGGAAATAGCAGTGTTCGAGCTGTTCGGCAGTCAGCACGCCGAGCACATAGGACTGGTCCTTGTTCAGGTCGAGTCCGCGGTGCAGCTCCGGGGTGCCGTCATCGGCGCGGATGATCTCGGCGTAGTGGCCGGTCGCCACGGCGTCGAAGCCGAGTGCGAGCGCCCGGTCGAGCAGGGCTGCGAATTTGATGCGCTCATTGCAGCGCATGCACGGGTTCGGGGTGCGCCCGGCGGAGTATTCGGCGATGAAGTCATCGACGATGTCCTCCTTGAACCGTTCGGAGAAGTCCCACACGTAGAAGGGGATGCCGAGCATGCCGGCGACCCGGTGGGCGTCGCGGGAGTCCTCGATCGTGCAGCAGCCGCGCGAGCCGGTGCGCAGCGTGCCGGGCATCCGCGAGAGCGCCAGGTGCACGCCGACGACCTCGTGGCCGGCGTCGACGGCGCGGGCGGCGGCGACAGCGGAGTCGACGCCGCCGGACATGGCGGCAAGGATCCTCATGACTGTCCTCCTGCAGATGCGGCGGCCGCGCCCGAGGCGGTGGTCGCCGGGCCCGAGGCGGTGGTCGCCTGCCATGACGGGGCGGCAGAGACCATGCCGGCCTTGGCGGCGCGTTCAACGATGCCCGGCAGCACGTCGAGCAGCGCGTCGATGTCGGACTCGGTGGTCTCCGGGCCGAGGGTGAAGCGCTGCACGGACCGGGCGGTGTCCTCATCGGCCCCGCAGGCCATGAGCACATGGGAGGGCCGGGAGACGCCGGCCTGGCAGGCCGAGCCGGTGCTCGTGGCGAAGCCGGCGGCATCGAGCAGGAACAGCAGCGCGTCGCCTTCGCAGCCGGGAAAGACGACGTGGACGTTGTTCGGCAGCCGCTCATCCCCGCGCCGGCCGGACAGCCGGGCGGTCGGGATGCGCTCTTCGATGCCGGCGATGAGCCGGTCGCGCAGCCGTGCGGTCTCAGCTGAGTCGAGGGTGCGGCAGGCGCGTTCGGCGGCTGCTGCGAAGGCGACAGCTCCAGCGACGTCGAGGGTGCCGGAGCGGACCTTGCGCTCCTGTCCCCCGCCGTGGGCCACCGGCACCGGGGTCAGGTCGCGGGCGAGCACGAGCGCACCGATGCCCACCGGCCCGCCGAGCTTGTGGGCGGTCACCGTCGTCGCAGCGACCCCGAGTTCGGCGAAGTTCACCGGCACCTGCCCGAAGGCCTGCACCGCATCGGTGTGCACGGGGATGCCGTGAGGTTCGGCGATGCGGGCGAGCTCAGCGACCGGCTGGAGGGTGCCGATCTCGTTGTTGGCCAGCATAACCGACACGAGGGCGGTGCGCTCTGGTGCCGCGGCGATCTCCGCCTCGGCGGCGGCCAGATCGAGCCGTCCGGTCTCATCGACCGGAAGGATGACAAGCTCAGCCCCGCAGGATTCGAGCCATTCGGCGGTCTCCAGGATCGCGTGGTGCTCGATCGCGGAGACGAGCACGCGGGGACGGTCGAAGGGTCCAGCGGTGCGGCCTGCGTTGCGGGCCCAGAAGATGCCCTTGAGAGCGAGGTTGTCGGCTTCGGTGCCACCGGAGGTGAAGATCACCTCGGACGGGGTCGTCGCGCCGAGGCAGTCGGCGAGGGTTTCACGAGCGGCTTCGATGCGCATCCGGGCAGCCTGACCGTCCGCGTGGAGCGACGAGGGATTGCCGACGCGGTGGAGTTCTTCGGTGAAGGCCGTCAGCACCTCAGCGGGCATCGGCGAGGTGGCGGCGTGATCGAGATAGACGCGCACTGACCCCATTCTACGCGGCAGCCTCGCGTGGGTCTAAAATATTGGGCGTGCTCACCGTACTGACCTACATCCTCTTCGCCGCCTCGGCCGGCTTGTGCCTGTGGGCGCTCGTGCAGACGATCCGGAATCGGCCAGCTGGCATCCTCATGCTCGGCGGGGCCGGCGTGCTGCTGCTCCTGCTGCTCGTTCAGCTCGTCGTCTCGATCGTCATGTGGGGCCAGTCCGGTGACACCGACGGGGTGCTGTTCTTCGGCTACCTGTTCACCGCGATCGTGCTGCTGCCGCTGGCCGGTTTCTGGGCGTTCGCCGAACTCAGCCGCTGGGGGCCCGGCGTGCTGGCTGCCGCTGCTGCGACCGTGGGCATCATGATCGAGAGGATGGACCAGATTTGGCTGTGAGCTATTCGGCCATGCACACCGGTCCCGGCCGCGGGCTGACTGCGGTGTACGGGATCTTCGCCCTGGCGGCCACGGCACGTGCCGGCGTGCAGCTCATCCGCGACTACCATGAGGCGCCGCTGGCGTACTCGCTGTCCGCTCTGGCCGCGGTCGTCTACATCGTCGCGACCGTCTGCCTCGTCATCGGTTCGCGCACCTCGCACCGGATCGCGGTTGCTGCGACGACATTCGAACTCATCGGTGTCATCGTCGTCGGGTTCCTCAGCCTCACCCACCCGGAGCTGTTCCAGAAGCCGAGTGTGTGGTCGCTGTTCGGGATCGGCTATGGATTCATCCCGCTCGTGCTGCCGATCGTCGGGCTGCTGTGGCTGCGCCGGGTCGGCAAACGGGTGGCAGCCGAGCGCGCCTGAGACCAGAGCATCTGAGATCAGGCGCGGCCTGAGTCGAGCGCCGCTCGTGTGACCGTGCCCGAGGTGTGGGCCGGGTAGCCTGCCGGTCAGCTCGTCAGTCGGTGGTCTGGGCTTCGAGCAGGAACCAGTCGGAGCCGACGATGAGGTTCGTCTGCTCTGAGCCGAGCAGCATGTAGGGGATCGAGGCGCTGATGAGCAGCTTGCCGCCCTCCAGGTCGCTCGTCATGACCGCTTCGAGCTCCTCGCCGACGTCGATCGATCCGCCGGAGCGGACCTTGAGCTCGATCGTGCAGCGCACCTCGCCGAAGGCGACATCCCCGGTTTCGGTCTTGAGCCCGTGAGAGGCCAGCGGCACGGTCGCCTCATCGTAGGGGTCGCAGGTGACCTTCGTGTCCTCGAAGGCCTCGTCGTTGCCGGCCATCTCGTCGACATAGTCGCGGAAGCCGGTGAAGGCGTCTGAGGCGTATTCGATGCTCTGGTCGTTCTCTGGGATCTCACCGGTCTCCAGGTACTGCTGGAGGGTTTCGTTGGCGGTGGTGCCCAGCTCGGTGAATTCCTTGCCCGACTGCTCGACCGCGCCGGTGCCGCCGGCCACGAGGGTCGGCACGTTCTCCTGCGGGACAAACAGGCTCTGGGTGACCTGCCAGTCCTCGCCTGCCGATTCGCGGGTCACGAGCATCGCCTGGACGGTCTCATCGCTCTCAGCGGGCTTGCCGAAGGCGATGAACCACATCGGGTACTCGGCGAACGACGGTCCGCCGGCGACGATCTGGTCGAAGTTCACCGCCGAGAGCTCGGTCTTGCCGGCCTTGGCGATGAGGACTTCGGCGCGCGTGCGGTCGAGCAGCGGCGGCGCCTGGATCTTGTCGAGCTGGTCCTCGTCACCCTTGAGGCTGGCGTCGAGGCGTTCGGTGTAGGAGGTGAGAAACTCTCCGGCCTCGCCTGCCCGCAGGGCTGGGCGCTCGAATTCGGTGAGGTTCGGGCTCGACGGCTGGGCGACCGGCAGCGGTGAGCAGCCGGCGAGCACTCCGAGGGTGACGACGGAGCCGATGCCGGTGGCCTTGCGCGCTCGCTGGGCTGTGCGCTGGCTGCGGTTCTTCCGCGCAGTCGCGCGCTTGGCCGAGGCGGCGGTCCGGCCGGCCAGGTCCTTCGCCCGGTTTCCGAGGTCGGACATGCCGGAGCCTCCTGAGCCGCCGCGGCCCGATCCCCCGCGGCCGTACTCGCGGCGCAGCCGGCGCCGGCGTCCGGGCCGGGCGTCGAGCCAGCGCAGCAGGAAGTAGGCGGCCGCGCCGAAGGCGAGGATCGCAATGGCCAGGCCGATGAGGCTGGCGGGGAACACTCCCCCGGTGTCCATCTTCAGCTGCACGTCGACTCCATCGAGGTTGCCCTCCGGGTCGGCTGGGGCAACGACGATGACCTCACCGGATTCGGCGTCGAGGTCGAAGGTGTGCGACAGCTGGCTGCCGGTCTGCGAGGCGGTCCACCAGTCCCGGCCGGCCGCGTCGTTCAGCGGTGCCGGCTCCCCATCGACGAACCGGGTCTTGAGCGCCTGCGGGAAATCGATCTCGGTGACTTCCTCATGGGCGATGCCGGTGAGGTAGCTGTCGACATCAACCCCGCTGGCCGTGCCCATGAACAGGTCTGTGTCCCCGCTGACCTGCAGGGTCGCCTCGGTGTTCTCGAACGGCACCAGCTGCGGGTTAAGCACGAAGGCGTAGGCGCCGTCGTGCACCTGGGATGGTGCGGTGTCGACGATGTCATCGGCGCCGACGACTGACAGCGCTGACAGCGACAGGGCAGCGCAGACGAACCCGACGATGGCGGAGAAGGCAGCGAGGATGAGGCGAACCACGCGGTTGAGCGGTCCTTTCTCGTGCGGGAACAGATGGGCGGCGGAACGGTCAGCTGGTCAGCGGCGATCCGGCGGTGATCCGGCTGGCCGACCTTAGGGCGACCAGCCGGAAGGCCGGTTCAGAACAGGGCGCGCATGAGGCGGGAGCGGGCCTTCGTCACCCGCGGGTCCTCAGCACCGACGACGTCGAAGAGCTCGACAAGGCGGGTGCGCACACGCTCCTTGTCGTCTCCGGTCAGGCTCGGCAGGATCGTCAGCAGCCGGTTGAACGCGTCGTCGACGTGTCCGCCGGCGGTGTCGAGGTCCGCACATGCCAGGGCGGCGTCGACGTCGGTGGAGTCAGAAGCCGCTGCCGCGCGCACCGCCTCGGGATCGGCGTCCTTGACGCGCTTGAGCAGGCCGACGCGGGCGAGTCCGAGGCGGGCCTCCTCATCCGCCGGTGCTTCGGCGAGAGCCTTGCGGTAGATCTGCTCGGCACCATCAAGGTCGTCGCGTTCGAGTGCTTCGATCGCCTCGGGGTGGGCCGGACCGGCGGCGGCCGGGGCCTGCTCACCGGCAGGCACGGCCGTCTTCGTCACGCCGTTCTGCGCGGCTGCGGCGACGAGCTGTTCGAAGACCTGGCGGACCTGCGGTTCGGGCTGGGCGCCCTGGAACAGCGGCACCGGCTGGCCCTTGAGGATCGCCACAACCGTCGGGATCGACTGGACCTGGAAGACCTGCTGCAGGCGCGGGTTCTTGTCGACGTCGACCTTGGCGAGCACGACCTTGCCGCCGAAGTCGGACACGACCTTGTCCAGCACCGGGGAGAGCTGCTTGCACGGCCCGCACCAGTCGGCCCACAGGTCGACGACGACCGGGACGCTCATCGACAGTTCGACGACGTCGTTGAAGGTCTCCTCGGTGACGTCGAAGACAAGGGCCGGCACGCTGACGGTGTCAGCACCGGCAGCCGGTGCGCCGGCCGCCGGTGCACCACCGGCTGGTGCGCCGCCGGCCGGGGCGGCAGGTGCGGTCTCGGCCTGGCTGCGGCTGCGCACGGCGGACAGGTCGAGTCCCTGGCTGCCGGCGGCGGGGTTTCCTGGGTGTTCGGTCATGCTCGTGTGGGTTCCTTTCGCATGGGGCGGCTGCAACTCAGAGCAGCTTGGCTCCGGTGAGTGCTTCGCTGAATCCGACAAGGGTGATCTGGCCGTCCTCACCGGGCGGGACGACGAAGGTGACCATGTACTGGAACTCGGTCTCCAGCTTCTTCTTCGTCGTCTTCTCGCCGGTGACCTTTGCCTGGGTCTTGGGCAGAGTGATCTCGCCGGTGCGGTCGTCCTGCTTGTCCGGGGTGATCGTCGAGGTGCCGCGGATCGAGCCGGTCACCAGTGCCCCGCCGTCGGCGGTGCGCTGGGCGACGACCTCGGGGCCGCTTTCGTACTTGTATTCGACTTTCGCCTTGCCTTCGGACAGGGTGTCCTTCTGCTTCTTCTGGGCATCGGCGATGTGCTTGCGCAGGGCGTCTTCGGTGTAGGCGCCGGCATCCTTGGCGTCCTTGCCCTTGGCGAGCACCTCAGCGTACTTCTTCACGGTGTCGGCCGGGGTCTGGCGCAGGCCCTCGGCGTCTGCCGGGAGCAGCTCTGCACCCTGCCGGGCATCAGCGACCTCGGGGATCTGGGCGCCGCCGAGGATGACGGTCTGCGCCCACAGCTTGTAGTCAGCCCGCGGATCGGCCTGGGAGAGCACGAGCAGCTGCAGACTGCCGTCCTCGGCGTTCTTCGTCACCAGTTCCGTCACCCGCGGCCACTGGTCGGAGGCGGCGGTGAAGTTCAGGGCGATCTCATCGGCAGCGACGGCCGGGGGCAACTTGGCGTCCTTGGCCTTGCCCTTGACCTTGTAGGCGGCTTCGCGCTGCTGCAGGGCCGGGCCGTCGGCACGGGCCGTGAGCGCTTCAGCGTCGGTGTCCTTGTCTGCGGCGGCGACGGTCTCGGCGACCTGGCTGAGGATCTTCTCGGCCTGCCAGTCGTCGATGACGGCCACCGGGGTCTCCGGCGGGTCAGACGGCTTGGCTTTGGGCACCTCTTCGGAACCGCAGCCGGCGAGCGCGATGACCGGCACGATCGCAAACGCGGCACCGGTCTGGGCGAGCTTCTTGCGCCGCTCCTGGCGGGCCTGCCGGCGTTGGGCTTCGCGGATGGCCTTCTTGCGGTTGAACCAGCCGGCCAGGATGCCCAGACCGATGAGGATCGCGCCGATGATCATGAGCGGGATCGCCCACGGGGTTGCGGTGTCGTTCGGCCAGGCCAGCGTCACCTTCGAGGCGGCCGGATTCTCTCCGTCGGTGCCGATGACGAAGCTCGTGCGACCGGCGTCCTGGTCCCATTCGAGCTGTGCCGGGGAGGCTGCGGTGGTCTCGGCGTTCCACAGGTCCGCGCCGGCGATCGGCGGAGTGGTGTTCTCCTCGCCGTCGACCTTCTCGGTCACGAGCCCTCCCCCACCGTCGACGCCGGTGACAGTGGTGTGGGCACTCGTGCCGACCCAGGCGTCGACGTTCTCCTTGCTGGCCTGCGCGATGGTGATCTCGCCTTCGCCTTCGACCGTCAGCTCAGCAGGGGTCTCGTAGAGGTTGAGGACCCCGGGCTCGACGACGATGACCGAGCCGGGATCGTCGAAAGTCGCCGAGCTCGTGATCTGGGTGTCCGGTGCCCAGGCGGTCTTCTGCAGTATCCCGATTCCGCCGAGGATGAGGCCGGCGATCACCAGCAGTCCGGCTAGGAAATAGCGCATGGAGTCCCTTCGTTCAACGGCTCAGGCGCGGGTGCGCACGCGTGCTTCAAGTGTAGTTGACCCGCCTCAGGATCCCGGGGTGACCCGGCGCGGCGGAGGACAGCCGACCAGGCTAGCGGCTCAGTCTGAGTGTTCGCTCAGTCGGCAGGCGCAGGACGCCGGCACTGAGGCGGCGGGCCCCAGTCCCGAGGCGGTGGGCCCCAGTCCCGAGGCGGTGGCCATGTCCTAGGATTGCTCCTGTGGCTACCGACAAGATTGTATGGATCGACTGTGAGATGACCGGCCTGCAGGCCGGCACCGACGAGCTGGTGGAGATCGCGTGCATCGTCACCGACTTCGACCTCAACCCCGTCGACGAAGGCATCGACATCGTCATCCGGCCCTCGGATGCGGCCCGAGCCCAGATGGGTGAATTCGTCACGAATATGCACACCGCCTCCGGGCTCATCGACGAGCTCGATGCCGGCACGGATGTCGCCTCTGCCGAACAGCAGGTCATCGACTACATCCGCCAGCATGTGCACGCCTCGGTGCGCGCCCCGCTGGGCGGCAACTCAGTCGGCACCGACAAACAGTTCCTGCAGGCGCAGATGCCGCACCTCGTCGAGGTGCTGCACTACCGGATCATCGACGTCTCCTCGATCAAGGAACTGGCCAAGCGCTGGTACCCGCGCGCCTACTACTGCGCCCCGGCCAAGACCGGCGGGCACCGGGCGCTGGGCGATATCCAGGATTCGATCCGCGAGCTGCAGTACTACCGCACACTGCTCTTCCGCGCCGAAGAGCCGACCGGGGATGAGGCGACCGCAGCCGCCCAAGCGGTCAGCGGCGCCTGACCATTCCCGACCCCGGCGCGAACACCTTCGCCGGGAACACCCCGGACTTCACCACGGTGCGCGCCAGCGGCGTCGCCAGCTCCGCCAGCCGGGCAAGCTCATGCTCATCGAGCATGCTCCACGCATGGGCGACGGTGTCGTCGGTGGCGTCCTCGATCGCCTCACGCAGCACGATCGCCTCATCGGTCAGCGCCAGCCCGCCGGTGGCCACCTGCTCCGGATCGGCCGCCTCGGCGTCGGTGTGCTGGCCGGTGCGCTGCAGCAGGCCGTTGTCGATCAGCCCCTCGACGTAGGTCTCCCAGATCTCGTGCGACCAGCCGCGCGAGCGGCGCGCGGCCCGCGCGGTGAAGCTCGTACCGCTGGCCACATGCAGGATGACCGATTCCAAACCGGTGAGATCGTGAGCCAGCAGCGCAGCGATATGCCCGTCACCGCGGTATTCGCGCAGCAGCGTCACCGCTGCCCACAGCTGGGTCAGCGGCGCGAGCACGCCGTCACTGGTGGCGATCCCCTCCGACAGCGCCTCGGCATGGGCGGCGAACAGCGTCCGGCCGTCGGGCAGCATCACTTCGAGCACCGGCTGCAGCAGCGTCAGCACCTCGGCGGCGGCATCGGCGAGCGCATCGATTTCGACACCGTCGGAGGTGAAGATCTCAGCCACCATCTCCTCGACCCCGCGATGCCGGGCGGCAAGCACCGCCTCGGGCGCGGCGAGATCCCAGCAGGCCGGGACGAACTCGCTGATAAAGTCAGCGTTGAAACTGTAGAACGTCGCAGCGACGACTGAGGCCGGCACCCGGCCGAGCGCAGCCGAACGCGCAGCGAAGTACCCGCCAGAGGGGTGCGTCAGCCCGATCTCGGCCAACGCGCGGGCGACCGCCGGGGAGAAGTAGCTGGCGGAGTGAAGTGCATCGAGCCGCTTCGTCGTCGTGCGGATGCGTTCGATGTGTTGCGCGTCATACATGGACCCAGCATAGGAGATGCGGATGAACTCAGCGCCTGCCGCTGAGCGCCGATGAGACAGAAGGAGGGTGTTGGAACATGCGGATTGAGGAGCTGCGCGCCAGTTATGAGCAGTCGCTGCAGGAGGCAGTCGACCGCAACGACGTCTATGCGATGACCCACACCCTCGATGAGATGACCGTCAGCGATGTCACCGCGGTCATCGAGCGGATGAACCCGCGCGATCGGGCGGTGGTCTACCGGCTGCTGTCGAAGGACCGCGCCGCCCAGGTCTTCGACGCCCTCGACGCGGAGCTGCGCGGCGAGCTCGTCAACGGACTGACGGACAAAGAGGTCACCGCGGTCCTCGATGAACTCGATCCCGATGACGCCGTCGAACTGCTCGATGAGCTGCCGGCCGGGGTCGCCTCGAAGATGCTGCGCACCCTTGATCGCTCGCAGCGGGAGCTGACGGCGATCGTGCTCGGCTATCCGCGCGGTTCGGTCGGACGCCGAATGAGCCCGCAGCTCATCCACGTGCTCGAGACCGCCAGCGCTGCCGAGGTGATGGAGCATGTGCGGGCGCGGTCGAAGGACTCGGAGACGCTGTACACGATCCCGGTGCTCACCGCTGACCGGATCGTCACCGGTGTGGTGAGCCTGCGCGATGTCATCGAAGCCGCGCCGGACACGCTCGTGCGCGACTTCATGGTCAAGCCCGAGATGGTCCACGCCCGCACCCCAATCGAGACCGCTGCCCGCCGGTGTGCGGAGGCGAAGGTGCTCGCAATGCCGGTCGTCGACTCCGAGCAGCGGCTCGTCGGCATCTTCACCATCGACGATGCGCTCACGGTGCTCGAGGACGAGGAGTCCGAGGACCTGGCGCGCATGTCCGGTTCGGAGCCGCTGCGCCGGCCGTACATGTCGACCTCGGTCATCACACTCATGCGCTCGCGCATCATCTGGCTGCTCGTGCTCGCCATCGGGGCGACGCTGACAGTGCAGGTGCTGGAGGTCTTCGAAGCCACACTGAGCCAGATGCTCGTGCTCTCGGTGTTCGTCCCGCTGCTCATCGGCACCGGCGGCAACACCGGCAATCAGGCGGCGACGACGGTCACGCGTGCTCTGGCGCTGGGCGATGTGTCGCCGCGGGACTCGTTCAAGGTCATCGGCCGGGAGTTCCTCGTCGGTCTCATGCTCGGCCTCTCGCTCGGCACGCTCGGGTTCCTGCTCACAACTGCGGTGTACGACTTCCACATCGGACTCGTCATCGGGCTCACCCTCATCTGCGTGTGCACGATGGCCGCCACCGTCGGCGGAGTCATGCCGATGGCAGCGCAGGCGCTGCGTGCTGACCCTGCCGTGTTCTCCAACCCGTTCATCACCACCTTCGTCGACGCCTCGGGTCTGCTCATCTACTTCGGCATCGCCAAACTGGTGCTCGAGATCTGAGAGGCGGGCGCTGTGGCGCCTGGGCTTCGCGTCTGTCCCTCAACCAGACGCCAGTCCTCACTCCTGACCGCTGACGCGATTGCGGTGGTGCTGATGCGCAGCGGCCACGATGAGCAGACCGGAGCCGCACCAAATCGCTGCGGCTGGCCCGACCGGGGCGGCGACGACACCAGCGATGAGCGGCATCGCCACCTGTCCGATCCGGTTGCCCATGAGCCGGACTGCCAGCGCCGAACCGCGCCATGCCGCTGGCACCGAGGAGGTGATGAGTGCCATCGTGAGCGGCTGACCCAAACCGAGGAAGAATCCGCTGATGAGCATGAGCAGTGCGGCCAGCCCTATCCAGTCGAGAACGATCGGTGGGAACACAAGTGAGACCCCGGCGCCGAGCACGCTGACGAAGACGAGCAGCGGTCGGTCGAAGCGGTGGGAGAAGTACGGCAGGAACACGCGCGAGATGATCGAGGAGACACCGCGGACGGCCAGCAGCACGCCGATCCAGGCCGGGGCGACACCATGCTCCTCGCCGACGAGCGGGAGGAAGGCAACGAGGATGTCGAGGACGGCCAGCAGCGCCAGCGACGACAGCATCGCCGCCCGGATGTCGCCGTTGGACAGAATCGAACGCACGCGCGCCTTCTCCGGCTCCGTCGTGTCCGGTGCGTCCGTCTCCGGCTGCGGGTCTGCAGTCCGCTCCCCCGCCTCGGGACCGGCCGGTGCCCCGGACGCAGCCTCTGCCTCGGGCTCAGCCCCCGCCTCGGGACCGGTCGATCCCTGCTGGCGGGGCTGGAATGCCCGGGAGCTGAAGAGCATGAGCGGCACCGCACCAGCGGTGATGATCGCACCGAGCCACAGCGCCACCGACACCTCGCCAGTCCGGGTGGCAGCCTGACTGCCGAGCAGCAGGGTGACGCCGAGCGGACCGATCATCTGCCCGGCGGAGTAGGCGGCGGTGAACCAGCCGAAGCCGAAGTCGAGCTGGTCGGCCCGCGCGTAGCGGGCGATCGAGGACTGTCCGGCGATCGTGAAGACGAGGTGGCCGATGCCCAGGATCGCATTGGCCACTGCCACGAGTACGAGTGACTGAGCGAGCGCGAGCAGCACGCCGCCGGCGACGAGGATGAGCGCACCGACAAGGACCATGAGCCGCAGCCGGGTGGTGCGATCCGACAGCCGTCCGAGGGCGAGTGCCGCCACGAGCGGGACGAGGGCGTAGATCGCAGTGACAAGACCGACAGACGTCGCCCCGGCGCCGAGGTCGATGAGCTTGTACGTCGTCACCGGCCGCAGCAGGTACACACCGGTCTGCGTGCACACGGCGGCTGCGACGAGCAACCACAGCCACATGTGCGAGGACTGCTGTGTCCTGTTCATCTGCCTGTCTGCCTGCGCCTTTCGTGTGCTGCCGGTTGTGCTGTCATCGTATACCCGCCCCACCGCCTCGGGCCCGGTGCGTTCGACCCGCTCAGGGAGCTCTGTCGCACGAGCTGAGATGATCCTCGACACAGTCTGAGCAAATGCCTAGAATCTATCGGTCAGTACCCATGGCGCAGACGATGCCGCATCGCCGACGCCGCCGACCTCGAAAGGACACAGCCGCTCGTGGGAAGTCCACCAACCTCAGGCAGCGCGCAGACACGCGGTCCCTCCTCGCGCGCAAAGAAGATCGCGCTGACGGTCTATGCGTTCGTCGCCGTCATCTCGATCGCCACCGCGACCTTCTTCACGTTCTCCTCCTCCAGCCAGGCCGGTGACCTGCGCGCCGGGCTGACGATGATCGCCCCTGCCGGAGCCGGGGGCGGCTGGGATTCCTTCGTGCGCGAGCAGCAGCAGGCCATGCGCCTTTCCGGCGTCGCCCGCAACGCCCAAGTCGTCAACATCCCCGGCGCCGGCGGCACGATCGGCCTGGGCCGTTTCTCCACCATGCACGGTGAGGCTTCGACGATCATGGCGACCGGCTCGGCGATGACCGGCGGCATCGAACTCAACGATTCCCCGGTCGGCTTCGACGACGTCACCCTGCTGGCCCGGATGGCGGAGGACTACGACGTCGTCATCGCCCCGGTCGATGCTCCGTATGACGACATCCCCGGTCTGCTCGAAGCATGGAAGGACGATCCGAGCGGCTTCCGCTGGACCGGCGGTTCGGCCGGCTCGCTCGATCACCAGGTTATCGCCCGCCTGGCGCAGGAAGCCGGAATCGACGGCAGGGACATCACCTACATCCCGAAATCCGGTGGCGGTGAGGCGATCCAGACGCTGCTCTCCGACACCACCGATGTCGCCTCGACCGGCTACAACGAGGTCTCCGACCAGATCGAGGCCGGCCGCATCAAAGCACTCGGGCTGACCTCGCCGGGACCGCTCGATGGCGTCGACGTCGAGCCGATGGTCGACCAGGGCGTCGACGTCGTCATGGGCAACTGGCGCGGCATGCTCGCCGCCCCCGGCATCACTGATGAGGAGAAATCCGAACTCATCGCGATGCTCGAGGAAACCCGCAACAGCGAGGAATGGAAGGACGCGCTCCAGCGCAACTCCTGGACTGATGCGTGGATGACCGGTGAGGAGTTCGAGGACTTCCTCGCCGAGGACCAGAAGAACACTGCCGAGCTGCTTGAGGAGCTGGGACTGTGAACGAGACCCCTGCACACACCGGAGCCCACACCTCGGGCACGCACCGCACCGCTGCCGCGGGCGGGGGCGCGGGAGCCAGCGCGGGCGCAGCCGGCGACAGGTCCTGGTGGACCGGCCGCTCCGGGCTGGTGCTCGCGCTCATCATGGCCGCCTTCGGCACGTACATGCTCTACGGCGTGCTGACGATGCAGGTCGCCGAAGATGCCGACAAGCCCGGCCCGCAGTTCGTGCCGATGGTCATTGCGACCGCCAGCTACCTGCTGGCCGCGCTGCTCGCCGTCGCCTACATCCGCACGCCCGAGGCCCCGGTCGAGGCTGGCGGGGCGGTCGCCGGCGGCACCTCAGCCGACCCGGATGACATCGCCGCGGCCCAGGGCCGCTACCGCACCTTCAGCGACTACGCGTCCTTAGCGTGGGCGATCGGCGGTTTCGCCGGTTTCGTGCTCCTGCTCGAACCGCTCGGCTGGATCCTCGCTGCCGCTGGCCTGTACTGGTGCGTCACGCGCGCGATGGGTTCGACGAAGCCGCTGTTCGATGCGACCGTCGCACTCACCGTGTCCTCGATCATCTACCTGGCCCTCGGCGTCTCGCTCGGTCTCAACCTGCCCTCGGGCATCCTCGGAGGTCTGTGATGCTTGACAGTCTCATGTCCCTCTTCGGCGGCTTCGCCGAAGCCGTTACCCCGATGAACCTCCTGTGGGTGTTCGTCGGCTGCCTGCTCGGCACCGCTGTCGGCGTGCTGCCCGGTCTCGGCTCGTCGATGGCGGTCGCGCTGCTGCTGCCGATGACCTTCGCCCTCGACCCGGCCGGTGCGCTCATCCTCATGTCCGGGGTGTACTTCGGCGGGCTGTTCGGCGACTCGACGATGGGCATCCTCGCCGGCACCCCCGGCCAGCCTTCTGCGATCGCTACCTCGATCGAAGGACACCGGATGGCCAAAGCAGGCCGCGCCCCGCAAGCGCTGGCGGCCGCGGCTATCGGCGCATTCATCGGCGGCATCGTCTCCTCCGTCGTCGTTGTGTTCTTCGCTCCGGCGCTGGCGGACTTCGCTACGAACTTCGGGCCCGCCGAATACACGGCACTCGCCCTCTTCGCCTTCGTGGCGACCTCCTCGGTCGTGGCCGACTCGGTGCTCAAGGGGCTTTCGGCCCTCGTGCTCGGCGTGGGCATCTCACTGGTGGGCATCGACTCGGTCTCCGGCACCGAGAGGATGACCTTCGGTCTGCCCGGACTGTTCGACGGCATCTCACTCGTCACCGTCACCGTTGCGATCCTCGCCCTCGGCGAGGTGTTCCACATCGCCTCCCGGATCCGGCGCACCGAGCACCTGACGCAGACCCCGGAGACCGGCCGGCCGTTCCTGTCGCGAGCTGAGTTCCGCGAGTCGATGCCGGCCTGGCTGCGCGGCACCGCGATCGGCCTGCCCTTCGGCGTCATCCCCGTCGGCGGTGCCGATGTGCCGACCTTCCTGTCCTACGGGCTGGAGAAGCGGCTGGACAAGAACCGCAGGGACCCGCAGTTCGGGCGCGGTGCCATCCGCGGCATCGCCGGCCCCGAGGCGGCGGGCAACGCGACGACGGCGATGGCGATTGGCGCGCTTCTGGCTCTCGGCCTGCCGATCTCAGCGACCGCAGCGATCATGCTGGCGGCACTGCGCCAGTTCGGTCTGCAGCCCGGCCCGCTGCTGTTCGACCGAGCGCCAGACCTCGTATGGGCGCTGCTGGCGTCGTTCTTCATCGCGATGATCGTGCTGCTCATCCTCAACCTGCCGCTGGCCAGCGTGTGGGCGAGCCTCATGAAGATCCCGGCACCGCACCTGTACGCCGGCATCGCCGTGTTCTGCGGCCTGGGCGTGTATGCCACCTCCTCGTCGGTGTTCGATCTGGCGCTGCTGCTCATCATCGCCGTGCTCGGTCTCGTGCTGCGCCGCTACGGTGTGCCGCTGGCTCCGCTCATGATCGGCATGGTGCTCGGTCCGCTGGCGGAGACGAACTTCCGCGATGCGCTGCTGAGCTCCGGCGGCAGCTACGCCACCTTCTTCAGCTCACCGCTGTCGATCATCCTCTACGTCGTGCTCGCCGCCGCACTCGTCTACACGACGATCGGCCGGCTGCGCGGCCGCCGGGTCGGCGACATCGGCGACGCCTCAGCCTCAGCTGATGCCGAGGCCGAGCATGCTGAGGATGCCGAGGATCAGAAGCTGCGCTGACCGACTGGCTGCCGGTGAGCCCGGCGCTGCTGGGCGATCGCCAGACCGAGAGCTGCGATCGCCCAGCACGCCCAGCCGGTCGCGGCGGTGAGCCAGAACGCGGTGCCTGACAAACTCGTCTGCGCGACTACGAGATTCGAGGCGATGTAGACGAAGACGGTGTTGAGCACCGTGTGGGCGATGATCGCCGGGATCACCGAACTGCTCAGCACCCGCAGGGCGGTCAGCGTCAGCGACGCCAGCCCGAGGTTCATGAGCGTGACGATGACCGCGCGCTCGCTCATCTCGCCTAAGTGCAGGTAGGTCAGTATGAGCGGGGCGTGCCAGATCACCCAGAACACCGCGATCACCCCGGCCGCGGTGCCGGTGCCGAGGCCCGTCAGCCGGGTGTGCAGGTAGCCGCGCCAGGCGATCTCCTCACCGGTGACCTGGACGAGCATGAGCACTGCCGCCACCGGCAGCAGGGTGAGCACCGCGAGCGCATCTGCGCCGATGTTCAGCGGCTGCCAGCCGGCGAACGCCCCGATGCCGGTCGACACGGCTGCAACGCTCAGCAGCACCGCCAGCGCTGCGAGGCTGCCGGTCCACGGGCGCCCGGTCGTCAGCCCAGCCTGGCTCCTGAAGCCCGCCACCGCCTCGGGCGCGGCGCGGGACCGGGTGATGCGGTCGGCGATGAAGCACGTCAACGCTGGGGTCCAGGCGACGGTGAGGATGACGACCGGCAGGAGTATGGGATCGGCGCCGAACCAGAACGGCACGACCGCTGCGGTGCTGATGGCCAGGAGGGTCGCGCCGATCGCGATGACGTCAGCGGGGATGCTCGCTGCAGCCTCCAGCCGCTCGCCGGTGGGGCTGTCCGGGGTGGGGGTCGGTGCGGTAGGGCGGCCGGGGTGGTCATGGCGACTCCTCGTCGTCGAAGCTGTGCTTCCACGCTCGTCGCTGCCGCGTGCTGCCGGGATGGAGGCGCCCGCCGCCTCGGGTGGGGAAATCCCTCCGATCCTCAGCCGGCGCCCGGGTGCGGTGTGCTCGGCTGTGCTCCGGGCTGGTGGGAGGGCCCGAACCCTGGGGGCTGGGCCCCGTCAGTGGCTGGTGGCTGGGTTCCTGCCTGGGCCGGCTGCGGTGGGGTCAGCGGGGCGCCGCTGCTGGCATGGGCGGTGCGGTTGGCGGCGTCGAAGACCGCGCGGACGTAGGCATCGGATGGGTTGTAGGCGAGGATCGCCTGGGTCCAGCCCTCCGGGGTGGCGAGGTTGCGCTGGCCGGTGCACAGGTACTTCGCCGCCGAGGCGGTGGCGTCGTCGATGTTCTGGGCGTCCGCGGTGCCGTCGCCGTTGCCGTCGATGCCGAAGGCCTGCCACGTTGCCGGCAGGAACTGCATCGGCCCGACCGCCCGGTCGAAGTCGCGGTCCTGATCGAGTCTGCCGCCGTCGGTGTCGGTGATGCGGGCGAGTCCGCGGCCGTTGAGCTGCGGGCCGATGATCGGCTGGGCGGCAGTTCCTGCGGCTGTCACCGAGGTGCCGCCGAGGGTGCCGTGGGCGGATTCGACGAACCCGATGCCGGCCAGGGTGTTCCAGCGCAGCCCGCACTGCGGGAACTGGCGGGCCGCCCAGATCTCGGCTGCGACATAGCTCTGCAGCACCCGGGCGGGGATGCCGGTGCGCCTGGACTGGTCGGCGATCCACTGGGAGGACACCTGGGTGCGCTGCAGCTGCGCGGTGTCTGCTCCCCCACCGGCGTCCGGGCCAGCCGGTGCCTCCTGGGCTGGGGTGGGCACCGCCTCGGCGGTGGGCCGCGGGTCGTGCGGTGACTGGGCTCTCGCCCGCTGGTGGGCGCCGACGAGGTCGCTGAGGAAGAGCATCGTGAGCACGACCAGACTCAGCCCGAAGGCGATGAGCCCGACGGCGCGCAGGCGGGCCGGCTTCATGTGGACCTCCCGGGGCTGAGGCTGCGCACAAGCAGCAGGGTTCCCCAGCCGGCGGCGGTGAGTGCGATGCCCATACCGAGGCCTGCCACCAGCCACATCCAGGCAGCCGGGCCGGTGACGGCCGGGGGTGGTGCCGCCTCGGGGCTGGGCTGCTGTTCGGGCAGGTCCGGCTGGGCGAGAGTGGAGGCCATCGACACGTCGGTGCAGGTTCCCACCAGGGCGGCGAGCGCGGTATTGGTCGCCACTGGGGAGGCGACCTCGCCGACGGAGAAGTGCAGCGGGACGACGATCTCCTGGGCCGAGGTGCTGCTGTTGCCGGTGCGAATGACGGTGTTGACGGTATAGGTGCCCGGTTGGGTGAAAGCGAAGCGGGGGAACTCGGTGCCGCCGGCCGGCACACTCATCGCCGATCCGGCGGCAGCCAGCAGGGAGCTGTCGCCGAACTCATCGGTGCCGATGAGGGCGACGTCGCCGGGCCCTGCGACGGTGTCGATGCCGACCTCGACGCTGCCGCGCAGCTGCCCGCCGACAGCCGCGATGCCGATCGCCGGTGCGCTCATCCCGTCCTGGGAGCTGGCCCACAGCTCGTCACCGGGTTTCGCGACGTCACCGAGTCCGTCGTCGCCGACGGTGAGGGTGGCGGTGGCTGGCAGCACGTAGTCGACATCGGCGAGCTGGCGGGTGACCGGGGTGTGGGTGCGCAGGTCGGTGAGTTCGGCGCGCGGACCGGTGAAGTCGTGGGTGATGGCCAGCTGGGTGAGCCCGGAGCGGACCTGGACGCGCTGGCCTGCGGCTGCCGGGGTGCACATGAGCCCGAAAGCCGGCACCACCGGAGCGGAGATGCTCTGGACGAGCGGCAGGCCGGGCACCGGAGCAGAGGCGACCATATCGGAGCCGAACACGGCCCCTTGGTCGGCCAGCGTGCGCCGCTCCTCTAGGCTCAGACCGCCCTCAGGATCGGAGTCGCGGCTGTCCGTGTCATCGCTGTCGGTGTCCTCGCCGGTGTCGTCGTCTTCGTCTCCGTCGTCACCGGTGTCGGTGTCATCGGGGTCGCCGGAGTCGTCGGGGTCCTCGGACTCGTCGTCGTCCGGGGCGGCGTCGGGGTCGCGCGGATCGGGGCAGGTGCGTGCATCAGCGCCGCGCAGCCCGTAATGCAGTGTGGTGGCAACGGCCGGTTCCTTCCTCCCCGCCGCGGCGATGTCGATGCCCAGGCAGTGCGGGCCGGCGGTGGGGAACGCAGCATCGAAGACGAGCCGGGTCGGGTCGGTCATGGGCATCGTCACAGTCCTCGCGTTCCCCGGGTGCTGCTGGGTGCCGCGCGGATCGGCCCGGTTCGTCAGCCGGACCGGGGAGGCGCTGCGGATGCGCACCTCGACCCAGTCACGGGGCCCTGGTTCATGCGCGGTCTCCGCGCCCGAGGCGGTGGTGCCGGTGAGCTGGTCGATGTCGAGGGTGATGTCCTCGGCGATCGCACCGTCCTCGTGCTTCTCGAGCTTCCGGTCGAGGTCACTGGCCTTCGCCCACTCCCGGCCAGCGCGGGTGAAGGCCCCTTCTGGGGTGATGTGCACGGCACCCTCGCCTGGACCGGGCTTCGCCTTCGGGGTGGGCATCGGCTGCGGTGTGATGTGCGGCAGCTCGGCGTAGTCGGGGCACGCCTCGGCTTCGTCGGAGTCAGCTCGGGCGGTGGTGACGACGGTGTCGATGGTGCGGCGCTGAGTCTTCTCACCCTTCTTCACGACAGCCGAGACGCGCACGCCCAGGCAGGCACCTGACTCCAGGCCGGTGACCGGCAGGTGGCCGGTGGTCTGCGGGCGCATCTGCACAGCCGTCGGCAGCCTCCGGCCGGCGAGTTCCGCCTCGGGCACGGTCGAACGGTCGATGAGCACGGTCACCGGACCGAGAGCACGAGCGAAGGAACGCGTGTCGACGTGCAGGCGCCCGGCACTCTCACCAGTGGTCTTCAACGACACGGGAGCGTCGGCACTGTCGGTGCCCGGCGCCTCGGCTGCGGTCACCGGCATCCAGCCGAACGCGACGTGTGCGGCGGCAAACAGCGTGACCACCAGCAGCGATACTGCCTGCCGGAGGGTCTTAGGCATGGGCGACCACCCGCTGGCGGCCGCGTATGAGCAGGCCGTGGCGTGGGGCGATGACCCACAGCACGAGGAACACCGCGGTGAGCACCAGGACGATGGTGCCGCCGACGGGCAGATCGAAACCCCAGGACAGGTACAGGCCGGCGAATGCGCCGACCGCACCGATGACGGGGGCGAGGATCATCATCGTCACAAGCCGGTCAGTCAGCAGGCGGGCGGCGGCGGCCGGAGTGATGAGCAGGGCGAGGACGAGGATGTTGCCGATGGTCTGCACGGACACGACGATCGCCAGGGTGACGAGCACGTAGAGGACGATGTCGAGCCAGAACACCGGCAGGCCCATCGCGCGGGCGAAGTCGCGGTCGAGGCTGACGGCCACGAGTTCCTTGTGGAGTACGACGAGCAGCGTGATGATGAGCGTGCCGGTGATCGCGACGGTGTAGACGTCGCGGGTGGGGATGCCGGTGATCGAGCCGAACAGGAAGTCCGTCAGGGAGCCGGCGTAACCGGGTGCCCGGGAGATGATGACGATGCCGGCGGCGAAGGCGGCAACGAAGAACACGCCGATGATGCTGTCCTCCTTCAGCCGGCGGTTCTGGGAGAAGATCGCGACGAGGATCGCGGTGCACACGCCGGCTACCGCCCCGCCGAGGACGAGGGAGCCCTGCAGCACGAAGGCGATCGCCAGGCCGGGGAACACCGAGTGGGCGACAGCGTCGCCGATGAAGGACATGCCGCGCAGCACGACGTAGGTGCCGACGACACCGCAGATGATCGAGGCCATGACCGCCATAAGCAGCGCCTTGGGCAGGAAGGCGAGCATCGGGTTGGTCAGGTCGGAAAGGAAGTCGATGAAGCTCATGCGATCAGTCCGATGCTGGTGAGAAGCGGGGAAGTCGCCGAGACGCTGAAGGTGTCCATCCACGCCTGCCGGTCGCGGACCTCATCCGGTGTGCCCTGCTGGCGGATGGTTTTGCGCAGCAGCGCGATCTGCGTGCAGGTGGCCATTGCTGAAGGCAGGTCGTGGGTGGACATGATGACGGTGCGCCCGTGTGCGGCGAGCCGGCCGAAGAGGCCGGTGAGCAGTTCGGCGGTCGGCATGTCGACGCCGGTGAACGGCTCGTCGAGCAGCAGCAGCTGGGAGTCCATCGCAAGTGCCCGGGCGACGAGCACCCGCTGGCGCTGCCCGCCGGAGAGCTCGGCGACCGGGCGACCCCGCACATGGTCGAGTTCGACCTGGGCGAGCGCGGTGTTGACGGCCTGAAAGTCGGCGACCTGCGGGCGGCGCAGCCAGCCCAGCCGTGAGGACCGGCCGGTGAGCACGACGTCTTCGACGCTGATCGGGAAGTCCCAGGTGAATTCGTGGCGCTGGGGCACATACCCGATCCGCCCGCGCAGCGCTTCGGCAGGTTTCCCGGCGACCCGGATGTCACCGCGGTGCGGGAGGAGTCCGAGGATCGCGCGCAGCAGGGTCGTCTTGCCGGCGCCGTTGGGGCCGAGGAGGCCGAGGAACTGGCCGTGCTCGACGGTGAGGTTCAGTCCGGTGAGCACCGGCCTGCCGCCGAGGTCGACGGTGAGCCCGGTGACTGTCAGTGCCGCGCCCGAGGCGGTAGCCGTGCTGGTCACGTCTGCCTGCCTCACTGGCCGGTCCCCTGGCTGCTGTTCTGGGCTGCCGCGGCGCGCTTCTTGGCGCGTGCGGTGCCGATGACGGCGATGGCGGCGACGACGAGGAGCACCGCGCCGACACCCAGCAGCACGAACATGAGCGGATCGGCACCCGAGCCGGCCCCCGCCTCGGCGCCGGCATCGGCATCAGCCTTGCCGGCCGCATCGCCGTCGCCGCTGTCCTGACCGCCGGTGTACTCGGCGCTCATCGCCTCATCGGTGCTGGCGGCATCGCCGACGGCCAGGCGCAGCACCTGCCGGGAGGAGACCTCGTTGCCCGAGGCGTCGGTGAAGGACACGCCGACGTCGAGGAGGTAGACGCCGGGCTTGGTGAAGACCCAGTTGGCGTGGGTGTGGGTGTTGTTCTCCACGAATATCTTCTGGTCCGCGCCCTTACGCGAATCCCACAGCTGCTCGGGTTCGCCGAAGCTGCCGTTCTGCAGGTACAGCACCATGTCGCCGGGCCCCTGCATGCCGTGGTATTCGAGGTTCATGCCGCGCTGGGCGGTCTGTGTGAAGGCCGGGTCCTGGGTGTTCCAGCCGACCCAGATGAGGCCGGGCTTCTCGACCTGCGGGATGAGCCAGACGTCTTCGCCTGGCTTCGCGCCGATGAAGGAGTACTGCTCGTCTTCGGGCATCGGCATCTTCGCGCCCTCGTCGTTGACCTTGAGGACGGTCTTGTCGAGGCTGCGCCACACCGGCGGGGCTTCGGTGTCATCGCGCATGACGAGCTGGAACTCGCTGCCGACCTGCTTGGGCCCGATGTCGACGTGGCCTGCGTCGAGGACGGCCTCGTCGTCGACGAGCTTCTCCTCACCGGTGACAGTCTGCTCGAGGTTGGGGTCCTCGGTCGGCTGGGCGAGTGCCGGGGCGGCGGCCGGGCCGATGATGAGGGCGGCGGCCAGGCAGGCGGAGCTGAGGGCGGAGCGGATGGTCATGACAGGCACCTCGTGAGTGATCGGGCGTTGAAGCGCATGAGCTCTTCATAGGTCGTAACGGTGTCATCGAAGGCATCGGAGTAGATCGGGCAGACGTCGATGCCGGTGACGGAGGCGAGTTCGCGCAGCGTCTGCGCACGGCTGGCCAGCTGGGGTTCGAGGAACACAGCAGGCACCTTGAGGTTGCGCACCGTGTCGGTGAGCCTCACCATGTCGGTGATCGACGGTTCGGTCGACGGGTTCGGGGTGACGAAGCCTGCGACTGGGATGCCGTAGTCCTTGGCCAGGTAGGCGAACGCGTCATGCGTAGTCACCAGGTGGCGGCGGGACTCGGGGATCTCGGCGATCGTCTTCCGCACCTCGTCATCGAGCGCATCGAGCCGGTCGATGTATGCCTCGGCGGCGGCGTGGTACTCGTCCCTGTGCGCAGGGTCCTTTGCGATGAAGGTGTCGCGGATGAGCTTGGCGTAGGCGATCGCGTTCGTCACCGAATGCCACAGGTGCGGGTCGATCTCACCGTGGACGTGCTTGCCGAGCACCGCCTGCGGCAGCAGGTACACCGATGAGCCCCTCGGCCCGAGGAACCCGGCCCCGGACGGGATCTCCTGCCAGGCCTTGTTCGTCACCTCGATGACCGCGTCCGAGGCGGGGATGTGCCGGTGCTCGACCGTCCCGCCGCTCGTGTCGTCGTAGACGATCTCCATCGCCTGCTTGTCGAGGTTCATCGTGACATCGGCATGCCCGCCGGCCAGCCGCTCACGTCCAGCCAGCTCCGGGATCTGGGACGGGTCCTTACCGACGACGAAGGTGAACGTCGCTTCCCCGACCCGCTTCTGCGGCCCGTCGGCCTCCGGCCGCACGCTGCCGGCGAAGGTCGCGGTGTAGACACCCGGCTTGGAGAACGCCCAGCTCAAGTGCGTGTGCGCATTGGCCGGCAGCACCGCCTCGTCCTCACTCGGGTCGACACCGTCGCTGGTATCGAAGTACATCGACGTCTGGCCCAGACCCTCGGTGAGGAACCCGTGCATCGTGCCCGGCCCGGAGAATCCGGTCAGCCGCAGGTGCATATCGCTTGTGCGGTCGGCGCCGAATCGGCTGCCGCCGCCGTGGACGCGCAGGCCCAGCCAGATCGTGTCGAGCGAGACGTCCTCGACGAGCGGGATCACCTCGGCGGCGTACTTCACCGCACCTTCGGCCAGGGCGACGTTCGCCGCCTGCGGGCTGATGTTGGAGTCGAGGGTCTTGATGAGCTTGTGCTCTTCGAGCAGCACGTAGTTGGAGAACGCGACGTCGGCGTAGACGATATTGCGCACATCGCGCAGCGTCGGCTCATAGGAGTGCGGGTCCGCCCCCGGCGGCACGAGGCTGGCGACCTGCACGTGCTCTCCTCCGACCTGGGCGGCGATGTCGGCGATGACGTTCGTCGTCGCCACCACCTGCAGCCTGCCGTCCTCCGGGTGCGCGCTCAGCAGCGGCTTCGCCACGCACCCGGAGATCGCCAGGGTCAGGGTCGTGCACAGTGCGGCCAGCCGGCGCATGCGCCTCAGCTGTCTTCCTTTCGGCGGGCAGACAGGAGCACCACGCCCAGCGCGATGAGCACCGCGCCGCCGGCGACGTAGTAGCCGATCGAGTCGGCACCGGTGCGCGGCAGGTTCGAGCAGTCGACGTAGCGGATCTTGGCGCCGGCCGGAACCGGGTTGCCGTCCTTGTCCGTCATCGTCCCGGAGCTGCCCGCGCCCGAGGCGCCGGCACCGGCCGGTGCGCTCGACGGGGTTGCCGAGGCGCTCGGATCGGCTCCCGGCTGGCCGGCTTCGCCTGGCTGGCCCGGCTGTCCGGGAGCACCGGGCTGACCCGGCTGGCCCGGCTGTGCGCCGGCGGCCTGTGCAACGGCGCCGCCAGCCTGGGCCTCGCCACCGGCGTTGGCGTCGCCGCCGACGGTGAAGTGCAGGGTGCCCGAGGCGCTCAGCTGCTCACCGGCTGCGGTGGTGACGGTGAAGGTGATGTCCGCGGTGTACTGTCCGGCTGCGGTGAACACCCAGTAGCCGTGCTCATGGGTGCGCATCGGGATGTCGTAGGAGTCGCCAGCCTGCTGGAAGACCTGCTTGACGTCGGTGCCACCGAATCCGCCACCGCCGACGAACACGTTGAGCTTGCCGGGTCCGTTGACGGAGTCGAGGCGCATGTTGACGGCCGAGGCGTTGTTGACGAGCTCGGGGTCCTGGGTGTTCCAGCCCAGCCACGGCACACCGGTCTGCTGCACCTGGCTGATCATCCACACCTCGTCGCCGGGGTTGCCGACGAAGTCGAAGCCCTGATCCGGCAGCGGCTGCTTGGCCGCATCGCCGATGAGGAACTCGACGTCTGCCGGGTCACGCCAGGTCGGCGGCGCCTCGCGGTCGTCCTTGAGCTGCGCCTTGACGGAGTTCCCGCGCATCCGGGGGCCGAAGTCGAAGTGTCCGTCGGAGACCTGCACGCGCTCACCAGCGGGTGCCTCGTCGCCTTCGGTGCCCTGGCCCTCGGCGCCGCCGCCGGCGCCGCCACCAGCACCGCCGCCACCGGAGGCTCCGGTGCCGCCGTGCCCGTTCGGTGCGGAATCAGGGGTGCACACGGCGTAGGTCTTGCCACCGGATCCGCCAGATCCCGTGCCCGAGGCGCCGGTGCCGCTGACACCGGAACCGGAGCTGCCAGCACCGCTGCCGGAGCCGCTGCCGCTGCCGTTGCCCTTGGCGTCAGAGTCCTTCGAACCGTCGTTCTCGGAGCCGTCCTTCTCTGACCCCTCGCCCTCATCGGGCGATTCGGTCTCATCAGGCGTCGCGGTCTCGTCGCCGCCGGGCTCATCCCCGCCGTTGTCATCAGAGTCGTCCTTGGCGGAGCCGCGGACCTTGATGACGAACTCGTTCGAGGCTGCGATTCCGCCGCCGTCGACCTGGTAGATCGCCCGCACGCGCATGCCGTCGTGCTTGTCGGTGATCTCGCGGATCGTGTAGGTGTTGTCGGCGTTGTTGCCCTGCCGGTTCCAGTGCTTCGAACCGGCTGCAGCGGTCTCCCAGTACAGCACGCCGATGCGATCGCTGTCCTGCAGCACGGCCGAGAAGTTCGCCGGGTCGCCCACACGGTAGTGGGTGCGGTCGCCCTTGATGCTCACCCGCGGCAGATCGCTGTCCTCGGGAGGCGTCTGGCTGGGATCATCGGTCGGCTCGCCGGTGGGATCCTCGGTCGGGTCCTCAGTCGGCGGGTTGTCGATCTCCGTGAGCTCGTCGGCGTAGTCGTTGTAGTCACCGACGACGAAGTAGTAGTCCTGTCCGGCACTCGTCGGCTGTCCATCCTTCGGAGTGGCAGTCGCCGTGAAGTGCAGCTTGTAGATGCCCGGGTGGGTGAACGACCAGTTCGAGTGCACGTGGGCGTTCGCCGGCTGCTGGTAAGTGCGGTGCGCATCGTCGTTGAGCGATAGGATCCGCTTGGATTCGCCGAAGATGCCGAACTGGAACAACTCGACGTTGGCCCCCTCAGGCACGCTCGACTTGGCCGAATCGATCGACATGGTGACCGGCCCGTCGATGTCAGCTTCCCGGATGTCCTGGGTGTTCCAACCGGCCCAGATTCCCTCCGGGTTCTGCTGCTGCGGGATCACCCAGGCTTCCTTGCCGGCGGCTCCGGTGAATTCCCACTTCGGCTCGGCCGGCAGGGCCATCTTCAGCTTGTCGTTGACGTTGAAGAACAGCGAGTTCGCCGCGTGCCGGGTGTGCGGACGGTACTGACCTCCTTCCGGCGCCCAGTCGACGAGGCTGAACATGTGCATCTGACCTCCGGTCAGGCACATCGCCACGGAATCGGAATGCTCAGTCGTCACGACGTTGCGCTTGCCGACCTGGGGCACGTCGTCCCACAGGTCGGTCCGGTCATCCCCGCAGGTGCCGGCAGCGGCGGGGGCGACGGCGGTGTCACCCGGGGCCGGAGCGGCGAGCGCTGAGGTGGAGAATGGCGCGGCGATGAGTGCTGCTGAGGTGGCTGCTGCGACGAGGAATCGCCGGATGGAACGCATGGCCAGAACCGCTTTCTTTTATATGAACACTTAGTCAATAAGTCGGGTTGTCGTGCACAGCGTACGCCCAGAAATCCGCAGGGTCATATGTAAGTACGTTCACGTAATTACGTGCATATACACCGATATGAAGCCGATTCTGCGCGAGCTCAGCAACCAGGCGGAAGGTCGATGATTCCGGTGCGATCCACACGCGCCACAGACGTGGTAGCGTCGGCAGCTATGACGATCATCACGCTGCTGCAGGGCGTCTGAGACGACCCTGCCCGCTGACTGTTCCGTGTCGAGCACCGTCGCTCCACGGCGGTCTCAGCGACCCCACCTGATCATCACTGTCATCACTGTCCGAAAGGCCCCGTCATGCCTGCCTGCACCGTCGCAGAGGTCGCCCGTCCTTCATCACCTGACCACCCCGACTGGCTCGACCACCGCCATCTCGTCCGCCTCGGCAACGCCGAGACCATCGGCTCCGGCGAATGGGACACCGACCCGGCCGAGGACTACCGCTCCGAGGTCGCGAACACGAACCTGCACGTCCGCCGCTGGCTGGCCCGCGACGGCGAAACCGCCCTCGGCCATGCCCGGCTGGGACTGCAGCTGCGCGATACCGATGCTGCTGCCGAGCTCGCTGTCTTCGTCCACCCCGACCACCGCGGCCAGGGCATCGGCCGCCGGCTCGCCGAGGCGGCACTGACCGCTGCCCGCAGCGCCGGCGCTCGGCTTGTGCACGGCTATGTCTCGACCCCGGTCATCACCGAGCCGAGTGCGGTCAAGCTGCTGCGCTCCCCCACCGGGCACGGAGTCGTGCCCGCAGACCACCCCGGTGTCCGCCTCGCGCGCGGCCTGGGGATGACGCTCGGCCAGATCGAGCGGGTCTCCCGGTATGAGCTCACCGGCAGCACCGAGCTGCTGGAACGCGCGTTTGCCGACGCCGAGGCGTCTGCCGGGTCCGATTACCGGGTTCACCTATGGGAGGGCGGAGTTCCCGAAAACCGCCTGGAGGCGATGGCGGCCCTCGTCAGCCGCATGTCGATCGACATTCCGCACGGCGGGCTCGACATCGTCGCCGAACGCTGGGATACCGAGCGGATCCGCGATGCCTATGTCGAATACGCCGTGACCCACCGGGTGTTCCTCGCGGTTGCCGAGCACCTGCCGACCGGTGAGCTCGTCGCCTACAACGAGCTCGCCAGCCCGGCAGCCTCACCGTCCAACGCGGTTGAGCAGTGGGACACGCTCGTCGCCGGCCCGCACCGCGGCCACCGCCTCGGGAAGCTCGTCAAGGCGGCCAACCTGCTGCGCCTGCGCGTCGAGGTGCCCGAGGCGCCCTACGTGATGACGTGGAATGCCGCGGAGAACACCCCAATGCTGCGGGTGAATGAGGAGCTCGGCTTCACCGGCTTCCTCGCTGAGGCGATCTTCGAGCTCAGGCTCTGATCGCCTGCTGGCTCAGCGGTTCTTCTGCTTCGCCTGGGCCTGCTCGTCCCAGAACTCCGGGCGGGTCACCTCATCGGCACCGTCCCAGGCTTCGATGCCGCGCTGGTCGTCGAGCTGCTCACGGCTGAAGACCGGCTCGCGGTTGTCCTTGCGCTGGCGCAGGTAGTCCTTGAGCAGCCACACGGCTTTGCGGCCGAGCAGGATGACGGCCACGAGGTTCGTCAGCGCCATGATCGTCATGAACAGGTTCGCCGCCTCCCACACGACCGGCAGGGCGAGCACGGCGCCGACGAACACGGCGATGAGCACGATCGCGCGGTAGACGCTAAGCACCCAACGGCGGTCGGTGAGGAACTGGATGTTCGTCTCGCCGTAGTAGTAGTTGCCCAGGATCGAGGAGAAGGCGAAGAGGAAGATCGCGATGGTCAGGAAGTGCACGGCCCACTGGCCGAGCTGGCCAGACAGCGCGGTCTGCGTCAGCGAGGCGCCGGCGGCGGTGCCGTATTCGGGGTTGGACAGCAGCACGATGAAGGCGGTGATCGTACAGACGATCATCGTGTCGAAGTACACGCCGAGGCTCTGCACGAGTCCCTGCTTGACCGGGTGCGACACCGAGGAGGTCGCTGCGGCGTTCGGGACTGAGCCCATGCCGGCCTCGTTGGAGAACAGGCCGCGCTGGATGCCGGTCATGATGATGAGGCCGACCCCGGCGCCCATGACCGGGCGCAGGCCGAAGGCGTTGAAGACGATGAGCTCGAACATGTGCGGGACGGCATCGAGGTTCATGAACACGACGATGACGCCGAGGATGAGGTAGAGCACCGCCATGACCGGGACGATGATTGACGAGAGCATCGAAATCCGGTGGACGCCGCCGAGGATGATGACGCCGACGAGCAGGGCCAGGCCGATGCCGATGACGATCGCCATCATCTCGCGGCCGGCCTCACCCTGGGCGCCGAAGGAGGTGCTGGTGGCATCGACGATCGAGTTCGACTGCACGGAGTTGAACACAAGCCCGTAGGTGATGGCGATGATGACAGCGAAGAACGCGCCCATCCACGGCTTCCGCAGGCCGAGCTTCATGTAGTAGGCCGGGCCGCCGCGGTAGGCGGCCTGGTCCTTGACCTTGTACAGCTGGCTCAGCGTGGATTCGGTGAACGCGGTCGCCGAGCCGATGAGGGCCAGCAGCCACATCCAGAACACCGCACCGGGTCCGCCGACGGAGATCGCCAGGGCGATGCCGGCGATGTTGCCGGTGCCCACGCGGGAGGCTGCGGAGACGCAGAAGGCGCGGAACGAGGAGATCTGCTTCTCCCCTGCCGAGTCGCGTCCGGCTGATTCGCCGATGACCCGGAACATCTCCGGCAGCAGCCGCAGCTGCACGATTCCGGTGCGGATCGACAGGTACAGTCCGGCGGCACTGAGAACGGCGATGAGGACATAGGTCAGTGGGGTGTTGATCGTCGTGATGACGTCGATGATCGGCGAGTCGTCGCTCATAGCAAGCCTCCTTGATCGATCTCCTGAGTGTCTCATGTGTTGACACTGACAAGACGGGTGAGATTCACCACGCAGGAGGATTCGAGACAGGCGCGAGCCGCAGACATGCGAAAGCCCCGCCGACCCAGGCTGAACGAGGGAGAGCGGGGCTTCGAGTGGGGTGGCTAACGGGGCTTGAACCCGCGACCCCCGCGACCACAACGCGGTGCTCTACCAACTGAGCTATAGCCACCATCGCTGCCTTCAGACAGCATCGACTATCTTAGGCTCTCGCCCGGCCAAGAGCAAACCGGCCTTCTTGTCCGCTATCCGGCGCGCAGGACATAATCGGATCGCTGCCAGATAACTATTCGGACTCGGCCAGGGCTTTCAGCGAATCGTGTCCCTACACTGGGATCGACCCCTTCCCCACCGCATCCTCCGAGGTAACTGTCCATGCCCATTGCGCACGTGCGCGTCGCCGCCGACCGGACCGTGCAGGTCACGGTCGCCGGCACGACGTCGCAGCACCCCGATGTCGGGGCTGCGATCGCGCACCTGACGGCGCTGGCGCGCGAGCAGGGCAGCGAGCTCACCGTGAAGCTCGACGACCACGGGGCCGAGCGGACACTCCACATCGACGCCTCCGGCCGGCTGCGCTCCGTGCCCGAGGCGGAGGTCGCCTCCGGATCTGATGGCACCGCAGAGATTGGGCAGGGTGACGACGGCGAGGACCCTGAAGGCACCGGCAGCGGTGCTCACGCTCCGCAACAACCGCTCGCCGGCCCCGAGGCGCAGGCCGACTATCCGGTGCGCGACCGGTTCTCCGGTCCGGCCGATCCGACCGGCCCGCCGACCGGCTCGATCCCCGAGCAGAAGGCCGGTCGCGGCCCCATCCGGCAGCAGGGGGACAGGCAGCGCCAGGCTCGGGCCGGCACACCTCGGCGCCGGGTCAAGCGGGCACGCAGCCGGCTGCAGATACGCGGGCTGACGGTACCGACTCTGGTGCTTGCGATCCTGCTCATCATCGCCCTGGCCGCCTACATCATGCCGCGCATCATCGGCACCCCGGAAAGCCAAGCGCCCGAGAGCATTCCCGCCGCGCATGGAGCGGCGACGCAGCAGAGCCTGTCGATGGCCAACGGCAGCAGTGCGGTGCCCGGCTTCGAGGCCGCACCGGCGTGGGAGGAGACGATCCCGCTCCACGCCTCGGTCACGGCCACTTCGCGCGGGGTCGTCGTCGTCACGAACTCCAAGCTGCAGGTGCTCGACGCACGCACCGGCCAGCAGCGATTTGAGACCGACATCGACGAGCCGCCGAGCTTTGCTGTCGACACCGTCATCGACGGCCGGCCTTCGCTTGTGTGGCGGATCGGCGATCGCGCCTACGCGCTGGTCGACGGCAGCCATGAGCCGTATGAGTACGAGCTGCCGAGTGGTGCGAGGATCTCGTCGGCGGGTACGAATGTTCTCATCAAGAACGGTGATGAGCTCTCGACCTTCGCCCGGGGCGGGCTCACCCGTCTGCCGACGCCGGCTGCCGGCTCCACGCCGATGGCCCTCGACGGCGGAGATCTCATCAGCGCGACCTTCGCCGGCCCGCTCACAGTCACCGATGTCGAGTCCGGTGAGGAGCGCACGCTCGACCTTGAGGCCCCGCGCGATGATCTGCAGATCATCCGCTGGGTTACCGCCGGACACGGCAAGGTTGTGACACTGTGGGGTCAGCCAGGGGCGAGCACGAATTCCGGGCACCGGATCCAGCTCGTCGTCCATTCGCTGTCCGATGGCACGATCGCCTCGACCGTCTCGACGACGACCGACGCCGTCGGAGAGGCCGACTGGGTGCGCGGGCAGGGCTACCAGCTTGCCGTCATCGGCCCGTACCTGTTCTCGATGGAGGACGGACTGCTCGTGCGCGACGGTTCGGAGTCCAATGCCCGCTTCTCCGAACCGCGCGGCCATGTGGTGCCGGCCGTCATCGACAACACCCCGGTTCTCGTCAGCGCCGACACTGCCTGGAAGGTGCGCACGAACCTCCTGGCCGTCACCGCCGCCGACGGCTACGCCATCACCCGAGAGGGCGCCGACCGAGTGGTGGGATACCGCAGTGAGCGGTGACCGGTCAGTCGCATACGCCGTTTCTCTCACGGTGCCGACGGGCGGCTCGAATGCCGCCCCGCTTCGGGGCCTCGCTTTGGTTCGCCCTTTGGCCGGCGGCTATCATACTGTTGGCCGTCGATGCATTCTTGCAATGCAAGACGTGACCGGCGACGAATTCTGCCAGCGAGCCCTATAGGACAGATGCATACCCCACACCGCACCGCCGCAGCACGCGTTGCCGCTGCGATTGTTGTCGTTGCTGCCCTGAGCGTGCCGCTCACCGGCGCTGTGCCCGGCGTGGGAGGGTCTGCTGAGGCTTCGGCAGTTTCCACCGGAGCTTCTTCCCCCAGTGTGCCGGTGCCGAGCGCTGAACCTCATGGCCCGTCCAGCCTACGAAGCCCGGACGAGAGCAGCATCAAGGGCAGGTCCGAGTATCGGAAGATCGACGGCGCCGTCCAGTTCGTCAAAAGTCACGGCGGTGTCGTGAAGCCCGGCGATTTAGACAGCACTTTCGACTGCAATATCAGCAGCTTCGCTCCGGAATGCTCTGTCGATGACGACGGATTCCTCATCGTCGCGAAGTCCCACTACGCTGAGCCCGCATCGAGTTCGATGCCACGGGCCGGCGAGCGCATCAAGTTCAAAGACGATCCGCAGATTACTTTCGAATTGGGATCCGACCGGAAGCTGAAGGTCACCTCTGACCCGATCCCTCTTGAATCACTCCGCCATTCGAACCCGCCTTCACCGTCTCCAACAGCGACTCCGACGCCGACAGGCGACCCGACGCCATCCCACGGGCCCACGCGCGAGCCTTCGCCAAAACCGACGACCCCTCCCCCACACGACGATCCGCCGACTGACGATGACCTGCGTCGCGAGCCCGACCCAAGCGAGGACGACCAGCCGGACTCCACAGCGCCGCCGAGCAGCCCGGAGGACCCGAACAGCGGCAACGGCCGCCGGTCCATCCGCGTCCCCGGTCAGGCTGGCGATGATTGGGCCCCTACGGGTAACGGCAGCAATCAGCAGCCGCAGTACAACTACGCCGACCCGGTCCCGCGAGCTCCCGATGACGATGAGTCCGCGACTGACGATGCCATCAGCGCCGAGGGCTCCCCTGGTGGGCAGACTGAAAGGTCGGCTGAAGCGGGCGCTGACAGCGCCGATGACGATGCCGCAGACCTGGCCAGCGCGACCGGTTCCGGCTGGGCGATCGGCGGGCTCGTCGGCATCGCCGCGATGGCCATCGGCCTCGTCATCTTCTTTCTCGGCCGCAGCGACCGGCGCCGCGCGCACTGACCTCACCTTGCTGACTGGCGCACTGACTTCGCTGCTTCAATAGGGAGCAGCCGTGCCGACGGGCTGACGGCCGGCGACAGCTCCTGAGAGGCCCCCACGCACGCCACGGGCGGTGAGTCCTCAAGACTCACCGCCCGTGTGCCGCTGTCACACTGCGGTGCCGCTTGCCGAAACCGGTTTCCTTTCGACCTGACCAGTGCTCGAAAGGAAACCACCGCCTCGGGCGCGCCCGCCCTCCCTGCGGCCGGTCAGCTGCGCCGGCGCCTGCGGATCACGAGCACGGCGGTGACGCCGGCTCCGATGAGCAGGGCGGCCAGGAGCGCCATCGCGGCGATCTCCGTGCCGGTGCGCGGCAGCTTGTCCGTCTCGATCTTCTTCGAGTCGTCGTCCTCGGTCGGCGGCGGCTTGGGCTTGTCGTGATCGTCGCGCTTGTCGTCATCGCGGCCATCGTCGTCGCCCTTGCCGTCGTCGTCATCATCGTCACGACCACCGTCATCGTCACCGCCGTCGTCGGGGATGCCGATGACCGTCGCGTCGTTGGTGACCTCGCCGCGCTCGACGTCCTCGGCGGTGATGGTGTACGGGTACGGTCCGCACTCGGCTGATTCGCCAGGTGCCAGCGTGCCGATGTCGCAGGCCATCTCGCCGCCGAGCAGCGGATCGTCGATGACGATCTCGGTCAGCGTGACATGGCCGTCGTTGGTGACGGTGAAGCTGTACTCGATTGTGTCGCCGGCGTCGGCCTTGCCGCTGCCGTTGGTGTCCTTCGGACCCTCGGCGTGCTTCTCCAGCTTGACCGACTTCTCCGCCGGAACCGGTGTCGTGATCGAGTCCTCGTCGGTCTCGGTCTCGCCGTCCGGCCGCTTGCCGGTGACGTTCGCGGAGTTGGTCACCTCACCGGCATCGGCGTCCGCCTGCGTGAGCTCGTAGTCGACCGGGCCGCACTGCGTCGACTCCCCTGGCGCCAGGGTCGTCTGCGCGCAGGTGACCTCGGTGCCGTCGAGCATCGGGTCGGTGACCGCGATGTCGGTCAGAGTCGTCGTGCCGGTGTTGGTGACGGTGAAGGTGTAGGAGATCGTGTCCCCTGCCCCGATGCCGTCGCCGTCGACGTCGGTGACCTCGCCGGCCTCCTTCTTCAGCTCGACGCCGCCTTCCCGATCGAAGGTCACGTCTGCCGAATCGTCGGCGCTGACCGTGCGGTCGCGGGTGTCGACGGCATCGACCGTGGCGGTGTTCTCCACCGTTCCGGCGTCGATGTCCTCCTGCGTGAGCGTGTAGGCCGGGGCCTCGCACTCCGCCGATTCGCCTGGCTCGAGGGTGTCTGCCAACTGGCAGTCGTGTCCGTCGAGGCCGAGCTTCGGGTCGGTCAGGGTGGCGCTGCGCAGGCCGACGTCACCGGTGTTGGTGATGGTGAACGTGTAGCTCACCTGGTCGCCGGCGTCGATGCGGCCGCTGCCGTTGGTGTCCTCGACCGCGCCTGCGGTCTTCGACAGCGCGACTGCAGCGCTGCCGTCGACCGGGGTCGTGATCGTGTTCTCGTCCTCGACCGGTGCGTCGTCCGGTCCTGAGGTGCCGGTCGCCTTGGCGGTGTTCTCCACCGATCCGCGGTCGAGGTCGGCAGCCGTGAGCGTGTAGGTGCCGGTGCAGGTCAGTGGGTCGTCACCGGGCTGCAGCGTGGCCGGGGCGGCTGGGCTGCAGTCGGTCATCTGCCCGCCGAGCAGCGGGTCGGTGACGGTGACGTCGCGGACGGTGAGGGTGCCGGTGTTCTCGACGGCGACCGTGTAGTCGATCGTGTCACCGGCATCGACCTTGCCGTTGCCGTTGGCATCGACGATATCTCCGGCGGTCTTCGTCACCGACAGGCTGGCGCTGCCGTCGAGGGGCGTCGTCGTTTCGTCGGTGTCATCGCGGGGGTTGTCGCCGTCCTCACGCTCGCCGCCAGCGGTGGCGGTGTTCTTCACGTCACCGGCATCGAGGTCAGCCTGCGTGATTGTGTACGTGTGCGGGCCGCACTCGATCGACTCGCCTGGAGCCAGTCCCTCATCGGGCAGCGCCGGGCAGCTGACATCTCCGCCGAGCAGCGGGTCGTCGAGGCTAATCGCATCGAGCGTGGTCGCACCGGTGTTGGTGATGGTGAACGTGTAGTCGATCGTGTCACCGGCATCGATGCGGCCGCTGTCGTTGGCGTCGGTGACAGCACCGGCCCGCTTCTCCAGGTTCAGGGCGGTCTCGGCGGTGAACGTGCGCTCGGCGTCGTCCTCGCCGGAGGTGGTGGTGCCCGAGGTGTCGGTGCCGGTGATGGTGGCCGTGTTGGTCACCTTTCCGGCGTCGATGTCTGCCTGGGTGAGCGTGTAGGTCACGCTGTCACAGGAGGCCTTCGCCCCTGGCGCCAGCCCCGCGTCGGGCAGCGCGCACTCAACCCCGTCGACGCCGAGCTTCTCGTCGGTCAGGGTTGCCCGCGTGAGAGTCGTGACACCGGTGTTGGTCAGTTCGAACGAATACTCGACCTGGTCGCCGGCACTCACCCGGCCATCACCGTTGGTGTCCACCGGTTCGGTCACCGACTTTTCAAGCGAGATCTCCGTTGCGGTCTCAAGCTCCGTGGTGATCTCGTCAGTCTCATCGGCAGGCACCCTGCCAGGCCCGTCGACGGACAATGTTGCCCGGTTCGTCACCTCACCGGCGTCGATGTCGGCCTGCGTGAGCGTATACGTCTGCTCCGGGCAGTCCACGCCGGCACCGGGTGCCAGCCCGCCGTCCGGCAGCGGGCAGGCCCATGACTCAGGCCCGATGAGCGCATCGGTCAGCACCGCTGAGGTCAGGGTCGTGTTGCCGGTGTTCGTCAGGCGGAAGCCATAAGTGACGGTGTCGCCGACATCGGTGCGGCCGCTGCCGTTGGCGTCGACGACCTCGCCGGCGGTCTTAGCGAATTCGAAACCGCCGTAGCCGGTGAACCGAACCGTCGATTCGGCCTCCGGGGAGACGATGTCGGAGCCGTCGTAAGTGCCACGGGCGACAGCCGTGTTCACGACGATGCCCGCGTCGATGTCGGCCTGTGTGAGCTCATAGGCCGGATCGACGGTGCACTCCGTCTGCTCGCCGGGATCAAGCTCGGTCGACGCACACGTGATCGTGCTGCCGGCCAGCAGCTCGTCGTCGATCCGGATATCGCTGACGGTCTGCGTGCCGGTGTTTTGGACGGTGAACGTCCAGTCGATCGTGTCACCGGCATCGTAGTTGTTGCCATCGAGATCGTTGACCCCGTTGTTGCCCTTGACCAGAGTCAGAGATGCGCGTCCGGAGAACGAGGTGTCCACCGAGTCGGTGGCCTCGGGCTTCTCCCCATCGGGTGCGGATCCGACCACGGTCGCGGAGTTGATGACGTGCCGGGCGTTCGCATCGTCCTGCGTCAGCGTGTAGTGCACCGGCCCGCAGGTCGTCGACGCTCCAGGGGCGAGACTGTCGGCCTCACAGCTGATCGGGTCAGCGCTGATGGTGTCATCGGTGAGCACGAGATCGGTCAGAGTGACATTGCCGGTGTTCGTCACCTCGAAGGTGTACGGAATCCGGTCGCCCTCCTGTGCCGGGTTGCTCGAGTCCTGACCAACTTCGTTGCCGTTCTCGTCGATCGGCCGGCCGCCGGATTTGACCAGGCTGATGTCCGGTGCGCCCAGCAGCGGGACGGTGACCGAATCGGTGACCGGCTCCGGATCGGAGTCCTGCGGTCCGCTTCCGGTCAGGGTCGCGGTGTTCGTCACCTCACCGGCGTCGACGTCAGCCTGGGTCAGGACATACGGTGCTGCCGTGCAGGTGACGGACTCCCCGGGAGCCACAGCAGACGGGTCGCAGGTGACCTCATCGAGCAGCGGATCGTCGATGGTGAGATCCGAGATCGTGACGGTGCCGGTGTTCGTCACTGTGAACGAGTAGTCGATGGTGTCGCCGGCACTCGCAGTGCCGGAGCCGTCCCGATCCTCGCCATCGGCTGCGGTCTTCTCCAGTGTGAACGACGGCTGGCCTGAGACCGGCAGCGTGAAGCTGTCCTCGGCGCTGACCTCGTCGGCGCCGTTGATCGGATTGCCGGTGACCGTCGCGGTGTTGTCGACCGAACCGGAGTCGATGTCCTCCTGCGTGATCGTCAGACTCGTGCCCGTGCAGGCCATCCGGGAACCGGAGGCGAGCACCTCCTCGGGACAGTCGATCGCGCCGCCGAGGCGGGGGTCGTTGAGCGCGAGGTCGGTGATCGTGATAGCGCCGGTGTTGCGCACCTCGAAGGTGTAGGCAACCGTGTCACCGGCGTCGATGAGGCCGTTGCCATTGACATCGGTGTGCTCGCCGGTCTTCTGCAGCGACAGCGCCGTCGTCGCGCCGGTGATCGGCGTGAGCACCTCGTCGTCGTCCTCGACTGGGGTGCCCTGTGCGTCACCAGTGACAGTCACCGTGTTGCGCACGCCTTCGCCGTCGACGTCATCCTGGCTGAGGAAGTACTCGAACGGTCCGCATGTCGCCGACTCCCCTGGTGCCAGGGTGGTGGGGAACTCCGTTCCGCAGCTCAGCTGCCCGCCGAGCATCTGGTCAGTGAGTTCGATGTCGGTGATCGTCGTGTTGCCGGTGTTGGTGACGGTGAAGCTGTAGTCGAGCGCGTCGCCGGGGTCTGGGCCGTTGCCGTCGAGATCGCGCAGATCTGAGGCGGTCTTGTCCACCGTCAGGTCCGGCTTCCGTTCGACTGGAACGGTCTTAGCCGGGTCCTCGGTGAGCTTCTCGCCGCCGGGCGCCGTGACCTCGACGTGGCCGGTATTGAGGATGACGCCGGCGTCGATGTCAGCCTGCGTGATCTCGTAGGTGACCGGTCCGCAGACGACACTGTCCAGTGGTGCGATCGTCGTTGTGCCGCAGTCGAGCGGCTGATCGGAGATGAGTGCGTCTTCGACGCGCAGGTCAGTCAGCGTCACCGTCGAGGTGTTCCTCACGGTGATGCTGAAGTCGATGGTGTCTCCGGCGTCGACGATGCCGTTGTCGTTGGCGTCGACAATGTCGCCTGCGGTCTTCATCGCCGACATGCTCGGATCCGTCGGGATGAGCGCCGAGGCATGGTCCTCGGAGGTGACCGGGTCGCGGTTGTCCGGCTTGCCCGTGGCTTCGGCGTCGTTGCTCACAACACCGGCATCGACCTCGGCCTGCGTCAGAGCGTGTGTGCCGGAGCACGTGAGTGTCTCCCCGGGCCGCAGCGTGGCGGTGTCGGGGCTGCAGGTCGCGGGATCGTCGAGGCGGTTGTCCTCGAGTGTCACATTGCGCAGCGTCGTCGCACCGGTGTTCTCGATCGTGAACGTGTATTCGACGTCGGTACCGGCGCCGGCGCCGGCGGGGATGTCGCCGACGGTCTTCGTCAGCTTGATGCCCGAGGCCGGGGTCACCATGCCGGTGACGCTGTCCTCGGCGCTGACCTCCTGGTTCAGCGGAGTCCTGCCGGTGGCTGTGGCGGTGTTGGTGAACGATCCGGAGTCGAGGTCGCCCTGGGTGAGGACGTGGAACGCGCCGGTGCAGGTGGTCGATTCGCGCGGGGCGAGTGACGTCGCCTCACAGGTGATGTCGCCTTGTGCCTGCGGGTCGCTGATGGCCAGATCTCGCAGTGTGACGTTGCCGGTGTTGGTGACAGTGAAGCTGTATTCAGCGGTGTCACCGGCGCTGACGCGGCCATTGCCGTCGGCATCGCTGCCGCCGGTGATCGATTTGATCAGCTGCAGTGCACCGGCGTCGCTGCCGACCGGCACGGTGATGCTGGAGTCGTTGGAGATCCGGTCGCCCAGCGGCGGCTGGGCGGTCGCGGTGGCGGTGTTCTCCAGCTTCTCGTCATCGAGGTCGGCCTGCGTGATCGTGTGGGTTTCCGACGGGCATTCGACGGTCTCACCCGGGGCCAGCGCTCCGCCGGGAATCGGGCAGGCGACATTGTCGATGCCGAGCAGCTCATCGGTGAGCCGGACGTCGCGCAGGGTCGAGGTGCCGGTGTTCGTCACGCTGAAGGAGTAGGTGATCGTGTAGCCGGGAACCACGTCTTCGGGTTCGCGCGGAGTGCCGTCGGGAGAGGTGATCTGCGAAGCGGACTTCTGCAGGTTGATCGAGGAGATCGAGGAGATCTCTGCGGTCGCTGAGCTCTCGGCTTTCGCTGTGGCGATTCCGTTCGGGTCGGTCGCTTCGGCTGTGGCGGTGTTGTCGACCTTGCCGGCATCGACGTCCGCCTGCGTGAGGGTGTAGGTCGCTGCCGTGCAGTCGACGCTCTCACCCACGCCGAGGGTGGTGTCCGATGGGCAGGTGATGTCACCGATCTTCGGGTCGGAGACTGACAGGTTCGTCAGCGGTGCCGAGCCCGAGTTCGTCAGCTTGAAGGTGTATTCGATGGTGTCGCCGGCGTTCTGGGTGCCGGAGTTGTCGACGTCGGTGAACGCACCGGCCTGCTTCTGCAGCTGCAGGGCGATCGCCGAGGCGCTGGCGGTCGCTTCGTCGGAGACGGTGAGCGATCCGGCCTCACCGGTGGCGGTGACCTTGTTGGTCGTGACACCGGTGACCGGGCTGCTGCAGGTGAACTCGCGAGACTCGTACGGTGCCAGCGACAGGCCTGACTGGTCACAGGAGTCCAGCACGCTGTCTTCGATGGTGACGTTCTCCAGCGGCACGGATCCGCTGTTGGTCACCGAGATCGTCCAGGTGACGTCCTCGCCTGCCGGGACCACGGTGGGATCGGCGTTCTTCGAGACGTCGATGCCAGCTGTCTCGACCTGGCTCGTATCACTGGATGCCAGGTCAGCGCCGTTCGGCGTGGTCGCCTTCACTGAGGCGGTGTTCGTCAGCGGTTGCGTTGTCTCCGGGCCCTCACAGGTGTAGGTCTGCTCATATCCGTCAGCAGGCGGTGCCGGCATACTTCCGATCGTGCGGGCGCACTCCGGGGCTGCAGGGTCTTCGACCCGGACGTTTCTCAGTTCCGTGGATCCGCTGTTGGTGACGGTGATCGTGTAGCTCGGCCGCTCCCCCTGCTTGACGGTTTGCGTATCGTCGGTGCCATTGAAGCTCTTTTTGATGCGCACCGCACCAGTGGGCACGGAGAAGATCGAGTTCTGCAGCAGGTACGAGTCACCGGTCGTCGACAGGCTGAGCGTGGCGCTCGTGTCGCCCTCCCTGACGTTGGGCGGCGATGCGGTGAACACGTCGACGCTGGCGTTGACGAAGGGATTCGAGTTCGGGTACGACCGGTAGTTCTGAGAGCCTTCAGCCCGGGACACACCGATGTTGCCGGTCTCCCCGTAGGCGTTGGGGATCTCGCGCAGCGTCGGGCTGCTCGATGTCCGGTAGCGGGCGGTATCGCCGCTGATCGAGCGGTCACCTTCATACAGGCTGAACCCGGCGCGCGCTCCCGGGCCTTGGGCGGTGAAGCCGTCGAACGTGACGTTCTCCGACTGCTCGCCCGGCTGTTTGCGGACGTGACCGTCGTAGAGAATGACAGTGCGGGCCGCGGCGGCGGCGTTGCCGGGCACGAATGTGCCGAAGTCGTACACGACCGCCAGCGACCAGCCGGTGTAGCAGCCGTATCCCTGGACCGACCACAGGTTACCGACCGTCACGGTCTGTGCTGAACCGGTGGGCACATTGGCGAACTGTGCGGTGACGTCGGCTGAGGCGGAGTAGTACTGAATGCCGTTGCTGCCCAGGTCAGCGTTGCTCTCCTGCGTGTAGCGCCCGACATCGACCGACACCGGTGCGCTGCCGGCGACGGAGATGCGCGGCCGCGTCGACTGCGGGCTGCCCTCACTGGCCACCCAGTTCGGCAGGGTGCCGCGCGCGTTTGCCGTGCAGCGCACACCGGCGACCCCGTTGACGTAGCCGGTGTTGCCCGACCAGTACAGCTGCGCTTTGACGACTTTCGCTCCGGCCGGCACGGTGACGCTCGCTGAGGAGGAGTTCGCACCCATGCCGGCAGCACCGTTGACGCTGTTCTTCATCCACAGGAAGTCATTCGGAGAGTCGCTCGCGGAGCCGCCGTGCAGGCCGGTGCAGTTGGCATCGGTGCGCCATGTCGGTTTCGTCTTATCGCACTCGAGGGCACCATTGCCCACCATGAGGAAGTCGCCGTTGACAGTGGCGTTGTAGCGCTGCGACATCGGCGTGATGGGCTTGGCCTCAGCCTCACCTGCCGGCACGATGACGCCGGCAACGACGCCGAGCCCGACCGCGAGCGCCAGAGCCAGCGCCCCGGCCACGGTCTTGAAGATGGGAGTATGAGCAGCCTGCCGCCACATCTCGCGGAGACTGACGCGCCAGTAGGGTCGCCGGGAGGTGTGCAGAGAGGGCATGAGTCACCTGATTCTGATCAGTCAGGGATGCCTCGGCCGAACGTCACGCGAGCGCATCGGGGTGGAGCTGATATCGACATATATACGGATGAAGTTGACTTCATTATAATGTCAATCTCCTGAGTTCCCCATGTGCGTTACCTGATCGTTATCAAACTCGCCCGGACCGGAGCAATCAGCGCCGCCCGGCAGCTGACAAGATGTCGCCCCGACCCCTGAGCCCCAGGCCAGAGAGCGCCAGGCCCCAGACTCAGCGCACGCCGATCAACGCTGACCGGATCCGCGGACTGAGCCGAAGGAGACGTTAGCCCCTGACGGGCAATCCACGTTTCGGCTCTCGTCAACGACCGCCGGGTCACAGCAGAGAACCCGCTGTCCAGCAACGCTGGACAGCGGGTTCTTCGAAGGATCTGTACACCCCCCGGGACTCGAACCCGGAACCCACTGATTAAGAGTCAGTTGCTCTACCAATTGAGCTAGAGGTGCGAACGAGAGACAACTCTACACATCCGTCGGCGGCTTGCAAAATCAGATCCAAGCCTCAGCGCCGAATGTGGTGAGGTTCACGCCTTAGAGGTACAGGCCAGTTGATTCTGAGGCTCTCTGCTCGGAGATCGCATGGACGTCCCGCTCCCGCAGCAGCATGTACGTCGTGGCCTCGAGCTCGACCTCAGCGCGCTCCTCAGGATCGAAGAGCACGGTGTCTCCCAGCTGCACCTGCCGGACATGAGGGCCGGCTGCCACGACGCTGCCCCATGCCAGCCGCTTGCCCACCTCAGCCGTGGCCGGGATGACGATACCGGCAGCCGAGGTGCGCTCACCGAGCTCCGCGTCCGGCTCGACGAGGAGCCGGTCGTGGAGCATGCGGATGGGTAGCGACGATGTCTGGCCCACGTTCAGCGCTTGGCCCTAAGGACAAGCAGGGTGACCAGCGCGGCCGAGGCGAGCACGGCACCGCCGATGAGAGCGACGCGGTCGGCCTTGACCGAACCGTCGTCGTTGATGACGACGGACTTGGCGTTGTCGGTGGCGCGACGGGTCAGCGCCTTCGGATGCACCCGGCCGACGAACTCGTCGATATTGGCAGCCAGCCGCTGTTCGCGCAGTCGGATCGACTCTTCAAGCTGGGACTTATTGGCGCTGTCGACGGTGACGTCGGAGGTGTAAACATTGCTGCTCATCAGGATGCTTCCTCACTCACGAAGGGGCTGGCGTGCAGGAGACCGGCAGGTGCCCAGACAGTGGCGGCAGATGCCGTCGTCCCACATCATTGTCTCTGCTTCTAGAGCTTACCGGTTCACGCCGGATATGGTGGAACCGGCGTTCGACGAGTCGAGCGCCGCAGCTGTGAACGCGGCACCCGTGCACCTGAAAGGAATGAGCATGCCCCGTCTTGAGGTCGGCGACACCGCCCCTGATTTCACCCTGCCCGCAGCGGACGGCGCGGAGGTGACGCTCTCGGACTTCCGCGGCCAGCGCGTCGTCGTGTACTTCTACCCTGCTGCCATGACCCCAGGCTGCACCACCCAGGCCTGCGATTTCCGCGATTCGCTCGCAGCCCTCCAGGGTGCCGGTCTGCAGGTCCTCGGCATCTCCCCGGACAAGCCGGAGAAGCTTGCGACGTTTAGTGAGAAGGAGTCACTGAACTTCCCGCTGCTCTCCGATGCCGACAAGTCGGTCATGACGGAATGGGGTGCCTTCGGGGAGAAGAAGAACTACGGCAGGATCGTCCAGGGTGTCATCCGCTCCACTGTCGTCGTCGATGCCGACGGTACGGTCGAACACGCCCAGTACAACGTCAAGGCTACCGGCCACGTCGGTCGGCTACGCAAGCAGCTCGGCATCGACGAAGGCTGACCGGACGGTCACCGAGGCCGCGCCTCGGGACCGGACCCGCGCCTCGGGACCGGCCCCGCACATCGGGGCCGGCGCGTCCCTACGCAACCGGCCCGGCACACGCAGGGTTCTGCGCCCTCATCGTGTGCCAGGCCGGTTCGCCGCCGGGCAGGCGGCTGGTCTAAGCTGGTGAGCGCTTCGCGCGAGTGGCGGAATTGGTAGACGCGCTGGATTTAGGTTCCAGTGTCTGCGGACGTGAGGGTTCGAGTCCCTCCTCGCGCACCGTTGTCCCCTCAGCCGTACCGCAGCCCCCAAGCGCGCCGGCCCCCGGGACCGGCGCTCACTCCTCGTCCCAGCCCTCCGGGCCGACCCCGTTGGCATCGACCGGCTCATCGGCGCCGCGATAGCGCGGCACATTGAAGATCGCACCCTCATGCTGCCGGTCGCCGACCCGTTCGGCGATGGCCGGCTGACGCTGGGACGGGAAGTCGCGCAGCCCGCCGAGGCGGTGCTCATCCCACTTCTCCAGCGTCAGCGGCGTCTGCAGCCACAGGGTCACAAGCTTCGCGCACTGGATGAGCGAATCGACGTGAGTGCGCTCCCAGCCGTGCGAACCGTCGAGCCCGAACGCCATGAGTGCCGCACGCGCACCGGCTCCGGCCTCCAGCGCAGCGGCGACATCGGAGCGGTAGTAGGTGAAGATGTCGCGGGCCATGTCGAGGCCGTGGCGCTGCCCGAGCCGGATGAGCTTGCGGGTCAGGTGGTAGTCGAAGGGGCCGTGCATGTCCTTGAGCGGGATCGTCACCCCGCGCTCGAGCGAGTTCTGGTTCGGGGCGCACACGGCGTTGTCGATCGAGACGAGCTCGGCGACGTTCTGTGACACACCGGCCGAGGCGCCGTGGCCGACCTCCTCGAAGATCGTCACGAGGATCGTCGTCTTCACCGGCAGGCGCAGCTTGCCGTCGATGGCGCTCTTGGCTGCGGCGAGCGCGATCGCGACACCGGCCTTGCCGTCGAGGTGGCGGGAGTTGATGTAGCCGGACTTCGACATCGACGAATGCGTCATGAGCGCGACCGTGTTGCCGACCTCGATGCCGAGCCCCTCCAGGCCGGCCTTGTCGCTGACGGCCTCGTCGACGCGCACCTCGACCTCATCCCAGCTCACCGGCTGCTCATCGACCTCGTCGCCGTAGGCGTGGCCGGAGGTCTTGAGGGGCAGAATCGTACCGGTGTAGACGACATCGGGGAACTCGGTGATGATCTGCACGCGCGCCCCTTCGGCGAACCGGGAGGAGAAGGTGCCGACCGGCACGACCGACAGCCGGCCATTGACCTTGAGCTTCGAGACCATGCAGCCGATCGTGTCGGCATGGACGACGATGCAGCGCTCGGCGTCGATCTCCTCATGCAGGTCAGCATCGTCGGCCTCCCCGTCATCCGTGCCCGAGGCGGCAGGCAGTTCGACGATGAGCGCACCTTGGCGGGTGAGCTGGGCGTTGAGCCCGAGGTCGGCGACGATGTCGCCGATGAACTGCATGACGGCGTCGGTGCGTCCCGAGGGAGAGGGGGTGCGCAGCAGGCGGAAGAGGATGTCGAGCATCCACCCCTGGTCGATGACTCCGGGTGTGAGATCAGTGAATCCGGTGGCATTGTCGTTGCCGAGTTCAGCGACGTTGTAGGCGCTGTCGGCGGTGTCGTCGTGGGGCACTCTGACTCCTCCTTCTGTCGTGCTCAAGGGGGCGTCCGCACAGCCGGTCGGCGGCGCGGACGGTGGCGGGCATGCCGGGCATGCCCGCACAGTGGCCACCATAGCGCCCGCAGGCGCTGTGGCCAGCCGCATGTCAGAGTCTGGAGGGCCTTTCGAGGCGGCTCCCGGCACGCACTCAGCCCCCGCCTCGGGCCCGGTGGGGCCGGTTCGCGGGGGCGTTAGGCGTAAGTTTGCTGGGCCCGGGGGTCAGTTCGTCGGGTCGGCTGGCTTGTCCGGTTCCCACGCCCACGGGGTGCGCTTGGAGTTGGGGAACAGGTAGTCGACGAACTCGGCGGCGACCGGCTGCGGCTCGTGGTTGGCCAGGCCGGGGCGCTCATTGGCCTCGATGAAGACGTAGTCGGAGCCCTCGACGTCGGGGACGAGCAGGTCGATGCCGGTGACCGGGATGTCGATGGCCGCTGCGGCGGTGATCGCGGCCCTCGCCAGCTCCGGGTGCAGGCGGTCGGTGACGTCGTGGATGGTGCCGCCGGTGTGGAGGTTGGCGGTGCGCCTGACCTGCAGTCGCTTGCCGGGTTCGAGGATGTCGTCGAGGCTGTAGCCCTCCTCGCGCACTGTCGCCTCGGTCGACTCATCGAGCGGGATCTTTGACTCCCCGCCGGTGGCTGCTGCCCGGCGCTTGGACTGCTTGCGGATGAGCTCGGCGACCGGGGTCTTGCCGTCGCCGACGACGGCGGCCGGCCGGCGGATCGCTGCGGCGATGACGCGGCCGGTGATGACGAGGATGCGCAGGTCCTCACCTTCGCAGAACTCTTCGAGCAGCACCTCGGAGCCCTTGCCTCCGGCGCGGCCGAGTGCGTCCTTGAGCTCCTTCTCCGTCTGCACGCCGATCGTGATGCCAGCCCCCTGCTCGCCGCGCACCGGCTTGACGACCAGCGGACCGTACTCGTCGAGGAAGTCGACGTCGCCTTCGTCGAAGGTGGCGTTGCGGCCCTGCGGGACGCGCACGCCGGCGGCTTCGACGATCTTGCGGGTCACGCGCTTGTCCTCGCACCGGCTCATTGCCACCGCCGAGGTGTACTGCGACAGCGACTCGCGGGTGATGACGGTCCGGCCGCCGAATTCGAGCTGGATGTAGCCGGTGTCGGCATCGAGAACGCTGACGCGGATGCCGCGTCGGGTGGCCTCATCGGCGATGATGCGGGCGTACGGGTTGAGCTCGTCGAGGCCCTCGATGCGCGGCTGGGCGTAAAGCTGCTCGTTGATGGCGTTCTTGCGCTTGACGCCGTAGATCGGCATGCGGGTGAAGCCCATGTGCTCGTACAGGCTGATGGCGGCTTCGTTGTTCCACATCACCGACAGGTCCATGAATGCCGCACCGCGTTCGGCCAGCAGGCGGGCGAGTGCGACGACGAGGAACCGGCCGAGGCCGCGGTGGCCGCTGGTCGTGTCGACCGCCAGCGTCCACAGTGAGGAGCCGCGTTCGGGGTCGTCGAACAGCTCGGAGTGGTCGACGCCGGTGACGGTGCCGATGATCTCGCCGGTCGATTCGTCCTCGGCGACGAGGTAGTGCATCGCCTCGGCGTTGTGGTGGTTGTCCCAGATGACGCTGACATCGGCAGGCACCATCGAGCGGGTGACGTAGATGCGGTTGATCGCCTCGCAGTCGGCCTCCGTCTCGATCGAGCGCACCTTTACGCCGGGCACCTCGACCGGGACGGGAAGCCGGTTCTCCAGGTCGAGCCGGTAGGTGTGGCTCGGGTCGATGAAGTACTCCTCCGGATGCAGTGCGACGAGCACATGCGGGTCCGTGAGGTACATGCAGATGTCGCGGGTGCCGCCTGCTTCGTCGCGCAGCACCCGGCCGATCTCCTCGATCTCTGCGAAGGTCTGGCCGAAAACGAGCCGGCCCCAGCCGAGCTCCTGGATGACGTCGTGCTTCATGGTCCCTCCTGCCGGGATGTGCCGAGACCACCGGGTGGGATTCCTGCCCCGGCCCGGTGGTGTCGGCGTGAAGTCGGTGGGTCAGGCTGCCGGGCCGGTGATCCCGTGGTTCTGCAGCCAGAGTTCGAGCAGGGCGATCTGCCACAGCCGGTTGCCGCGCAGCGGCGTGAGGTTCTCGTTCGGGGCCTTCAGCAGTGCCTCGACGGCGGCTGGCTGGAACAGGCCGCGGTCGCGGGCGACCTGCCCGGAGATCGCCTCGCGGACCTTCTCCAGGTATGGGCCCTGCAGGTGCTTGAGGGCCGGGACCGGGAAGTAGCCCTTGGGCCGGTCGATGACCTCGCTCGGGATGACCCGGCGGCCAACCTCCTTGAGGATGCCCTTGCCCTCCTGGGCGGTCTTGTACTCGGCGGGGCATTCGGCGGCGAGCTGGACGAGGTCGTGGTCGAGGAACGGCATGCGCGCCTCGAGCCCTGCGGCCATCGTCATGTTGTCCACGCGCTTGACCGGGTCGTCGACGGCCATGATCGTCGTGTCGATGCGCAGCGCCCGGTCGATGCCGGTGGTCGCACCCGGGCTGCGGAAGTGGGCGTCGACGTACTCTGTGGAAACATCGGAGCCGGTCATGAACTGCGGGGAGACGAGCTGGCCCATCTCCTCGTAGCTGCGGTCGAAGAACGACTGCTGGTAGCTGGCGAGCGCAGCCTCGACGTCGTCGCCGGCTTCGTACATCGGCGGGTACCAGTGGTAGCCGGCGAACACCTCGTCGGCCCCCTGCCCGGACTGCACGACTTTGACGTGCTTGGCGACCTCCTGGCTCAGCAGGTAGAAGGCGACCGCGTCGTGGCTGACCATCGGCTCGCTCATGACCCCGATCGCCTCGTCGAGGGCCGGCAGCATCCGGTCGGTGGAGATGCGCAGCTGGTGGTGGTTGGTCTTGAAGTGCTCGGCGATGACGTCGGAGTACGTGAACTCGTCGCCCTCTTCACCGCCGAAGGACTCGAAGCCGATCGAGAAGGTCTCGATGTCCTTCTGCCCGAGCTCGTCCATGAGCCCGACGATGAGGCTGGAGTCCAGGCCGCCGGAGAGCAGCACCCCGACGGGCACATCGGCGGCCAGCCGGCGGCGCACCGCTTCGCGCAGGCTGTCGTAGATCGCGTCCTGCCAGTCGGTTTCGGACCAGTCGGCCTTGTCCTCACCGGTGCCGTACAGCGGCTGCCAGTACTGCGTCTGCGTCTGCGAGCCATCGGTCTCGACCCACATGTAGGTCGCCGGCGGCAGCTTACGCACGCCCTGGAGCATGGTGAACGGCGAGGGCACCACGGCGTGGAAGGTCATGTAGTGGTTGAGCGCGACCGGGTCGATCCGGGTGTCGATGCCGCCGGCAGCCAGCAGCGCCGGAAGGGTGGAGGCGAAGCGGAAGGCACCGTCGACCTCGGCGAAGTACACCGGGCGCACGCCCATCCGGTCGCGGGCGATGAATACGCGCCCGGACTCCTCTTCGTGGATGGCCAGCGCAAACATGCCCTGGAACTTCTCGAGGGCCTTCTCGCGCCATTCGGCGAAGGCCTTGAGCACCACCTCGGTGTCGGAGCTGGAGCGGAAGGTGTGGCCGAGTCCGTGGAGCTCCTCGCGCAGCTCTTCGTAGTTGTAGATCGCGCCGTTGAGCACGATCGTCATGCGCACATCGGGGTCGTGCATCGGCTGCGCGCCGGTCTCCCCGAGGTCGATGACCGCCAGACGCTGGTGGCCGAGTGCGACCCGCCCGTCGTCGATGATGCCGTCACCGTCAGGGCCACGGCCGGCCATCGCCTTACTCATGGCCTCAACCGCGGCCTTCGCGTCCCTGTGTGGTGCCTGGGCTGTCGAGATCTGTCCGCAGATGCCGCTCACGCCGGCTCACATCCTTCAGGTAGGTTGCAGTGCTCACCATCCTATACAACGCACCACCCCGCAGCGCAGCCTCGGTCAGGCTCCTCGCACGGCGGTGACGACGGTGAATTTGCGGTCCCTGGCCCACTGTCGGCTGGCCCCGAACGTCCGCTCGACCGCACCACGGTAACCGAGGTGGGAGTTGTAGATGCAGACGAGTCTCCCACCAGGTTTCAGCATCCGGTGGGCTGTGCGGATCATTGCGTGTGCGGTGCCGGTTTCGATCGTGTGTCCGGTGTGGAAAGGCGGGTTGAGCACGATGAGATCGCAGCTGCCGGCAAGCGCATCGAGTGCCGGGTCGGTCTCGGCTGAGGCGTCGGCAAGGACGAGCTGGACGTCCGGGTTGCCTGTGCTCAGGGTGGCCGTGGCCGAAGCGAGGGCGGCTTTGGACACGTCGATCCCGATGCTCGTGGCTGGGTTCAGCAGCCCCTGGAGGTTGGCCAGCAGCCAGCCGTTGCCGCAGCCGAGGTCGGCGACCGTGAGCCCGGCAGAATCGTGACTGCCGGCAGCAGGAGTGAGCTTGGCGCGGTGGTCGATGAGGCTGGTGACGAGCACGTCGGTGCCGTGATCGATCTGGGTGCGGCCGTAGCAGGCGCCGTAGGCCGCGACCTCGAGGGGTGCTGCACCGGGCACGCGCAGCGGCCGGATGTCGCTGCGCGGGAACACCGGGGCAGCCTCGGCCGGTCCAGCACCGCTGCCGCCACGCGGGTGGCTGCCGATGATGAGCCGGCACTTCGCCAGCCCGGGTGAGACGTCGACTCGGTCGAACACCTCGGCCAGCTCCTCGTTGATCGCCGTGCTCATATGCTTCTCACGGCCGACGACGATGAACTCCTCAGCCAACCCGGCGGCCGCCTGCAGGTACTCCCGCAGCGCGGCCGTCGCCTTCGGTGCCGCCAGCACGACCCGGCAGCCAGGCGGGAAGATCTCCGGGCCGCCGGGTGCTCCGACGTGCCCGAGCTCAGCCGCGATGTGCGGCTGCGGCAGGCCTGCCTCAGTGAGGAGACCTGCGACCGCGCTCCCCCGACGCTCGCCACGCAGGTCATCCCAGTAGGCAGTGATCGCAGGGCCCGCGACGGTTGCGGCGGCCAACAGTGCGCCGTCTGCATCGTCGATGACGACCGTCGGCCGCGGCGACCACGCGGTCTCCGCCTGCTCCCCCTGCTCCCCACTCTGGGGGCGCCCGGAGATGTCGAGCCAGCCGCGGCTGCGGCCGAGCAGGTACTCGCACGCCAACCGGGAAGCCCCATGCCCGGCCGGCCAGTCCGGCCACAACCGGGCCACCACCTCGGCGGCGGAGCCGAGGTGTGAGCGCAGGGCGGTATGATCGGGCACACAGGCAACCGGCAGCAGAGACTGAACCATACCCACCAGTCTCCCACCAGTCCGGGGAGCGTGCGGATGTGACCGATGAAACGCCTGGTTCCATCTTCTGTTCGCCAGGCTCGGTCGATAGGCTTGTGAGCAGGACGTTTCCCGCGTGCGACAGCGAGAACCACGGCAGAGGAGCCAGAACGCATGACCATTCTTGTCGGATACACCCCCAGCCCCGAAGGCATGGCAGCCGTCGACTTCGGCATCGAGCAGGCGCGGGCGTTCGACGAGGCGCTGCTCGTGCTCAACGCCGGGATCGGGGAAGCGCACGAGGAGAAGGGCATCGCCACCGCCGAGAACCTCAAAGAGCTTGGCGACAAGCTTGAGGCCGCTGGGATTCGGCAGGAGCTCAAGCAGTTCCTGCGCGGCAACGACCCGGTCGAGGAGATCCTCGCCCTCGCCGAGGCGACGCCGGAGGTGCGGATGATCGTCATCGGTTCGCGTGAGCGCTCGCTGGTGGGCAAGCTCATCATGGGCTCGACCGCCCAGCGCATCATCCTCGGCGCCGAGGTGCCGGTCGTGTCCGTCAAGGCGAAGAAGAGCTGAGGCCGGGGCCTGTCGAGCTGCGGCGCCACTGCGGTGCGCGCTCGTCGAGCGCGGCCGTGAGGTCTGCCAGGAACTCCGAGATGTCGGTGCGCTTCGTGACCCGGAAGTACTCCCACCCGGCGGTGCGGAAGGTGCGCTCGCGCTGGATGTCATGATCCCACTGCCACGCATCCGTGCGGTGGTGCCCGCCCTCGTACTCGATGGCGATCCGCGCACCCCGGTAGGTCAGGTCCGGGTGGTAGAGCTGTTCGGCGCGCGGCAGCTGGATCGGCGCGCAGACGAGCGGAGTCGGCAGCCCGGCACCGACGATGTGCAGCCGAAGCCGCGTCTCCTGCGGTGAGCCGACCTTGTCGCGAGCGAGATCGAGAGCGGTGAGCAGGTTCTTCTTGCCGAAGACGTTGCGAGCCTCAAGCGCGGCAGCTCTGATCCGCTCGACTGTGGCCACCGGGTTCGTCCTCCACGTCCCGCACATCGCGTCGATGACGTAGACGAGCTCGCCGACGTTCATGACGCGTGCGAGTTCGTAGACGACGTAGTCCATGCGGTTGAGCCGGACGTTGTAGATGACGTGGGGTGCGTAGCATTTGGACCGGGCTGCTCTGATCCCGCGGCGCTGCAGGCTACTGCCTGCAGGCAGTGTGACGGTGAGCGGTTCGCCGCGCAACCGCTGAGGAACCGGCCAGCCCCGGAGGATCGCCGCGGTGATCTGTCCGCCCAACGCGTCCGGGCGCACAGCGTTGAGGCACGCGAGTTCGTACCGCACGCGATACCACTCTTCGTCTGCCCATGCCGGTCCGCTGGGCAGCGGCGCATGCGTCGGGACGGCGTGTGCACCGCGACAACCGGTCGCTGTCGGCTGGCTGCCGGTGTACCGGCGTGCGCGCGAGACGCCGCCCAGATCTGACACTGCAATGGGGGTCGGCGCGGCATGGAGCCTACCGTGGTTCCCTGCTGGGGCATCTGGTCGAATGCTCATGCCGAGAGCCTCTCCCCCACAGGGCTCTAGCGCGAGGGATTCTGCTGAGCTGTGGATACCCTCGAGGATGCCGGCCTGCTTGTGACCTGAAGTTGATTCCGTCCTTCGACGCCTTCAGAGACGCTTCGCAAGCCCCGCAAGCGTGGGCCGAATGGGCCCGACCGTCTGAACCGCGGCAAAGTTTGTAGACCTATTCATATTTCACCGGCCTCTGAATATGAATAGGTCTACAAACTTCTTCACCCATAACCTGCGCAGAGGCCGACGAGCCTCAGAAAGCCCACCCCCCTCGTGGAGTCAGGCCGGGCCCGCTCCCCTGCACAGCACTGCGGGCCCTGGTCGCAGTGACCAGCGCCCGCAGTATCAAGTAGCTGAACTGGGCTGTCAGCCGCAGCAGCTCTCAGCGCATCAGCTCACTCAGCCGAGCAGCTCGCGCATGAGGCGAGCGGTCTCCGACGGGGTCTTGCCGACCTTGACGCCTGCAGCTTCGAGCGCTTCCTTCTTCGCCTCGGCGGTGCCGGACGAGCCGGAGACGATCGCGCCGGCGTGGCCCATGGTCTTGCCCTCGGGCGCGGTGAAGCCAGCGACGTAGCCGACGACCGGCTTGGTGACGTTGTCCTTGATGTACTCGGCGGCACGCTCCTCAGCGTCGCCGCCGATCTCGCCGATCATCACGATGGCTTCGGTCTCGTCGTCGTTCTGGAACGCTTCGAGCGCATCGATGTGGGTGGTGCCGATGATCGGGTCACCACCGATGCCGATGCAGGTGGTGAAGCCGAGGTCACGCAGCTCGTACATCATCTGGTAGGTCAGCGTGCCCGACTTCGACACCAGGCCGAGCTTGCCGCGGTTGGTGATGTTGGCCGGGGTGATGCCGGCCAGCGACTGCCCGGGGCTGATGATGCCCGGGCAGTTCGGGCCGATGATGCGGGTCTTGTTGCCCTTCTCGCAGGCGTGCGCCCAGATCTGGGCGGCATCCTGGGCCGGGATGCCCTCGGTGATGATGACAAGCAGTCCGATACCGGCATCGATGGCTTCGAACGCGGCGTCCTTCGAGAAGGCCGGCGGCACAAAGGCAACCGAGACATCGGCGCTGGTCTTCTCCATCGCCTCGGCGACGGTTTCGAAGACCGGAAGTTCGACCTCGTTGCCGTCCTTGTCCTTGTGGGACACGGTGGTGCCGGCCTTGCGGGCGTTGACGCCGCCGACGATCTGCGATCCGGCTGCGAGCATCCGGGCGGTGTGCTTGGTGCCTTCACCGCCGGTGATGCCCTGCACGATGATCTTCGAGTCAGAGTGGAGGAAAATCGACATGATTCTTAAGCCTTTCGGATGGGATCAGCGGCTGGCGGCGAGTTCGGCTGCCTTGTCGGCGCCACCGTCCATCGTGTCGGTCAGGGTCACCAGCGGGTGGTTGGCGTCGTCGAGGATCTTGCGGCCCTCATCGACGTTGTTGCCGTCGAGGCGGACGACGAGTGGCTTCGAGGCGGTGTCGCCGAGGATCTCGAGAGCCTTGACGATGCCGTTGGCGACCGCGTCGCAGGCGGTGATGCCGCCGAAGACGTTGACGAAGACGCTCTTGACCTGGTCGTCGCCGAGGATGACGTCGAGTCCGTTGGCCATGACCTCAGCCGAGGCGCCGCCGCCGATGTCGAGGAAGTTCGCCGGCTTCACGCCGCCGTGCTCCTCACCGGCGTAGGCGACGACGTCGAGGGTCGACATGACGAGTCCTGCGCCGTTGCCGATGACGCCGACCTCGCCGTCGAGCTTGACGTAGTTGAGGTCGAGCTTCTTGGCCTTGAGCTCGAGGGGATCCTCAGCGCTGATGTCGCGCAGCTCTTCGTGGTCCTCGTGGCGGAAAGAGGCGTTGTCGTCGAGGGTGATCTTGCCGTCGAGTGCGATGATCTTCCCGTCGCCGGTCTTGACCAGCGGGTTGACCTCAACGAGGGTGGCGTCCTCTTCGGCGTAGACGGTCCACAGCTGCGTGAAGACCTCCGCGACCTTCTTCGCGTCCTCACCGTCGAAGCCGGCTTCGGAGGCGATCTCGGCGGCCTTGGCATCGTCGATGCCGGTCAGCGGGTTGACGTCGACCTTGGCGAGCGCTTCGGGGCGCTCCTTGGCCAGCGTCTCGATCTCGACGCCGCCTTCCTTGGAGCACATGGCGAGGTAGGAGCGGTTGGCGCGGTCGAGCAGGATCGAGAAGTAGTACTCCTCGGCGATGTCGGCGCCTTCGGCGATCATGACCTTTTCGGTCGTGTGGCCCTTGATGTCGAGTCCGAGGATCTCCTCGGCCTTGGCACGGGCGTCCTCGGGTGACTTGGCGAGCTTGACGCCGCCGGCCTTGCCGCGGCCGCCGGTCTTTACCTGGGCCTTGACGACGACGGTGCCGCCGCCGAGCTCGTGGGCTGCGGACTGTGCTTCCTCCGGCGTCTCAGCGACCCGTCCGCCGAGCACGGGCACACCGTGCTTCTCGAACAGGTCACGGGCCTGATACTCAAAAAGATCCACGTGAGTTCCTAACGTCAATGTTGGTGCCCCGGCGCGGGGTCGGCCCGTGTGCCGGGTGCTCCTTCTGCGGATGGCTGGGGTCACCGCCGCCGAGGCGGTCCCCACCTGAGTGCGGACCGCTGGGCTGGCATGGCTCCAGCGCATGTCGACCATTCCTCACTTTAGTATCCTTCGGCGGTTTGGCCACATCGTCAGGCAGGTGAATCCCGCGCCCGCAGTGTGATTGTGCTGACGTCTGGGCGGCGCTGCCGCCGCCTGGAGGTTCCTTGACATCAAGATGCTTTGCGGGAAAGTATCTTGACGCTGGCCCTATCGCAGTAGAATGGGGTCATGGATGAAGTCGATCGGATCGTAGCGGCATGGCGGCGCGAGCGCCCCGATCTCGATGTCGCCCCGATGGAGGTGCTCTCGCGGGTCTCCCGGCTGGCCAAACAGCTTGACAAGGCGCGCAAGTCGACCTTCCACGACCATGAGCTGGAGGTCTGGGCCTTCGACGTGCTCTCGGCACTCCGCCGCGCGGGTGAGCCCTACGAGCTCTCCCCCTCCCGGCTCATCAGCGAGATGATGGTGACGTCTGGGACGATGACCAACCGCATCGACCGTCTCGTCAAGGTCGGCTGGGTCTCTCGCCGCCCGGATCCCAAGGACCGCCGGTCGATCCTCGTGACTCTGACCGAAGTCGGCAAGCAGAAGGTCGACAACGCCCTATCCGACCTCCTCGTCCATGAGGCCGACCTGCTCGCCGAGCTGACCGACGCCCAGAAGCGCAAGCTCACCGAGCTGCTGCGCACCCTGTCAACCGGTTTCGAGACCGGTTCCCGCATCGTGACCCCGGAGACTGCCACGTGAGCACTGATCGCTCTTGACCGCTGACCGCTTCCCCACCGTCGACGGTGCCCTCGGCCCGCGCGATCTCGGCGGCCTGCCCGCCGCTGGGGGCCTGACCCGCCTCGGGCGCGTGTTCGCTGGAGGGCGCCGCGAGCTCATCACCGCCCGCGGGGTCGACCAGCTGGCTGATCTGGGGATCCGTTCGGTCGTTGATCTGCGCGCCCCCGCCGAGGTGGGCTGCAGGCCTTCTGATCCGCAGGTTCCCGAGGCGGCCTGGGACCGGTTTGCGATCCGCACCTGCCCGGTCGAGGACTTCAGCGATGAGGCCTACGTCAAGGCGATCGACCACCCGTTCCTCAACCACCCCAAGCAGTACCCGCTGCTGCTGACCCACTTCCCGCGGCTGCTGGCCGGTGCGCTGGAGAGTCTCGCCGAGGCGCTGGAGACCGGCCCGGTGTACCTGCACTGCTCGGCCGGCCGAGATCGCACCGGTCTGTTCTCGGCCTGGATGCTGCAGCTGGCCGGTGTCGAACCGGCGGTCATCGCCGAGGAGTACGTGCGCTCACTGGCCGTCGTCAATGAGCACCACAAGACCTCCGGGCACCCGGTGGAGTACTTCATGGAGGCCGACGAGTTCGCCGCCTGGTCCGGGTCCCGCAAAGCAGCGCTGCTGGAATTCCTCGACCGTCATCCGGCCGAAAAGACGCTTGCGCAGCTGAGAATCTCCCCGGCACACGTGGCCGCCTTGGCCACTCTGCGGCCGTGATTCTCTAGACTCGACACATGAGCCGACGCCTCCTCATCTTCCCCGCCGCAGTGTGCGCCTCCGGTCTGCTGCTGAGCGGCTGTGCCGTCAACGAGTCCGAGCGCCCCGAGCAGCGCCCCTCCCTGTCGCCGGAGGAGGTCACCCCGGTCGAGACTCCGGACTCCGCTCCCCCGGTCGTCGTTGTCGACACTTCCCCGGGCGGGGCGAAGGAGAACGACCCGCTGTGGCAGGGCCTGGAGAAGGCCGCCGCCAACGGCGAGGAGGCCTACCTGAATGCCTACCTGCGCACCTTCGGCGATGTCGCCGATTCCGGCGAGGTGTCGCTGACCCCGGACATGCCCAACAGCGTGACCGTCAACGTCGATGCTGAGCAGGTGAGCGCGCATGAGGGCAGCTTCTACCAGGTGCTGGGCACCTTCGAGGTCGAGCAGATCGGCGATTCGGCGTTCACCCTCACAACGGTCAACGGCGATGAGATCGCCGAGCTCAACCCGCAGGGCCCGGATTCGCAGGCCCGCTGCACCGCCGATGACGCCCAGGACCGCATTGAGCTGGCGGCCTCGGATCTGGCCAAGGATCCTGATCAGCGTGAGGACATGCGCCTGCGCTGGGCTGCCGCGCCCGAGGTGTGGTGGGGCATCCAGCAGACAGCACTGTCCCTGCGTGATTCCGATGGCGATTTCGCCGGAGACTTCCTCGGCGAGGCCTGTGGCCCGTACCGCGATGGAGCCGGCAGCGGCGACGACGGCGGGTCAGGAGACGGCAGTGGGGCCGGTGACGGCTCAGGTTCCGATGACGACGTCACCTCGAACGAGGATTCCGAGCAGAGCGAGCTCGGCGGCTGATCCCAGCCGGCCCGGGCTCGTCAGTCGTCTTGCTGGTCGAAGTGCTGTTCGCTGCCGCCGGCGCCGAGCGCCTGTTCGTAGGCGCGCACGCTGGCGGGGCTGAAGAGCCCGAAGAGGCACAGCACTGCCGGCAGGATCGCCCCGACCTGCAGAGCCATGCCAGCACCCCACATCGAGAGCCCGAACAGCGCCTGGAGCAGCTGCCAGGCCACGGTGGCCGGGCGCGCCCAGCGGCGCATCCGGTGCAGCCCGCGGGCGACGAGCACGAGGCCGGTGGCCATGATGATGAACATGACGGCCAGCCCGAACAGGGAGCTGCGCAGCTCGGCCCCGGCGGCACCGCCGGTGCGCACGAAGAACACCGCAGCCACAACGAGCACGACCGCTTCGAGCACGACCATCGCGATGGCCAGCCACAGCGTCCACGGGCGGGTCGCCATCGGGGTGCCCGGGGTGAGCGGGCTGCCGGCTGCGCCTGCGGTCTCGTCGGCAGACGGGGCCGGCGCGGTGTCGGACGGGTGGATGTGAACGGAGTCGTCTCCCCCGGCGCTGCGCTTGCGTCGCTTGCCGCTCATGAAATCACAGGTCCAGGCGCTCGAAGCCCGGGATCACGAGGTCATCGAGGAACCGGTTGCGCGCATCGTGGGGCAGGAACGCCGCGCCCAGGGCGTTGACGGTCGCCCATTCGAGGTCTGGCTGCTGCCAACCGGCGCGGTCGACGAGCAGGCGCATCTCACGGGTCATCGAGGTCGCCGACATCAGCCGATTGTCCGGGTTGACGGTGATGGCGTAGCCGAGCTCCTTGAACCGGGTGATCGGGTGATCCTCGATCGAGGTCGCCGCCCCGGTCTGCAGGTTCGACGACGGGCACAGCTCCAGGGGCACCTGATGGTCGAGGATCCAGGCGGCGAGCCGGCCGAGGCTGCCGCTGCCGTTGTCCCCGGTGAACTGCATATCGTCGATGAGGCGCACGCCGTGGCCGATGCGCTGGGCGTGGCAGATCTGCACGGCGGCGTGGATGCTCTCCACCCCGGCGGCTTCGCCTGCGTGGATGGTGACCGGGAAGCACTCGCGGTGCAAAAGCTCGAAGGCGGCGAGGTGGTCAGCCGGCGGGAAGCCGTCCTCGGCACCTGCGATGTCGAAGCCGACGACGCCGCGGTCGCGGTGGCGCAGAGCGAGCTCGGCCACAGCGAGGCTGTTGTCGGCGTGCCGCATAGCGGTGATGATCTGGCCGGTGCGGATGAAGCGGCCGTTGTCAGCAGCGATCGCATCGGCTTCGTCGAGTCCGCGCTGGACTGCTTCGACGGCCTCGTCCATCGACAGTCCCTGCTGGACGTGCTGTTCGGGCGCCCAGCGGGCCTCGGCGTAGAAGACACCGTCGGCGACCTGGTCGAGCGCCCACTCCCGGGCCACCCGGGTCAGGCCCTCGGCGGTCTGCATGACGGCGATGGTGTGGTCGAAGGTCTCCAGGTAGCGCGGCAGGTCACCGGAGTTCGCGGACTCGGAGAACCAGCGGCGCAGCGCCTCGGCATCGGTGGCCGGCAGCTCATGGCCGACCTCGGCGGCAAGATCGATGATCGTCTGGGGGCGCAGGCCGCCGTCGAGGTGGTCGTGCAGCGACACCTTCGGCAGTTCGAGGATCGGGTCATCGGGGTCGACTCCGAAGGGAGTCTCAAAGAGTTTGGAATCCACGTCCCTCAGCTTACGGCATGGGGTCAGGGCAGTTCGATCTCCCCGGAGCGGATCCGCTCCTGCACATCGGCGACCTCGCGGCCGACCCCGGCGACTCCGGACAGCGGCACATCGGAGGCGACCATCGTAATGCCACCGTTTTCGATCGTGCCGCGGTAGCTGTGGGAGCGCACGAGCAGGTCACCGATCGGCTCCGGCTTCTGCCCGGCCGGTTCGAGTTCGCCGGCGAAACCGGTCTGCGGCCAGCCTTCGATGGTGGTCTGGAAGCCGGCGGCGATGTTGGGCACGATCGAGGCGATGACGTAGCGGCCGACCCGCCCGAGGGTCTCCGAGCCGTCGGCGCCGTACCACACGAGGGTGCGCTTGGGTTCGTCTGCGGGCGCCTCGGTGGGCTCGTCTGCAGGGGCGTCCTCCGCCTCGGGCCCGGCGGTCTCTTCGACCGGCGGGAAGTAGTGCTCCTGGAACCAGGTGAGCGAACCGCTGGCCGCACCCGAGGCGAAGGGCACGATGACATCAGCGTCGGCCTCGATCGCTTCGGCGGTGATGTCGAAGCCGGCGGCGGTGGTGTCGGAGACGGTGCGGCCCTCGATCTGGCCGGCGCGGTGGCTGCGCACGCGCTCGTCGTCTGCCGCATCGGTGTCCTCGTTGAACAGGTCGACGCCGGCGTCGAAGGCGGTGAGCAGTCCGCGGTTGTTCTCGAATCCGTAGGAGGAGTAGGCCGAGACGATGCCGGTCTTGGAGCTGGCGGCGGCGATGTAACCGGCGATGAAGGCCGGTTCGAGCAGGTCGAAGTCGACGGTGATGACGTTGTCCGGGAAGTCCTGACCGCCGGCTCCGGCACCGGCGGTGGCCACGGCCATCCACGCCTGTTCGGGGTGGCCGGCGGCGACCTCGGCGAGCATCTGCGCCCCACCGGGGCCGAGCAGCGCGGTGAGCGTGCAGCCACGCTCGGCGTAGTTCTCCAGCGCGCGGCGGGTGTCATCGAGGGAGTCGACGCGCTGGGTGGAGGTCGAGCCGAGGAAGTCGGAGCGCTGGGCGTTGGACACCTCGCCGAAGCTCAGCTGGCCGATCGAGCGGTCGTCGAAGCCGGCCGGTGAGGAAACCATGCAGCCGCTGGTGAGCAGCGGCTCGGTCGGCTCCTCGGAGCCGCACCCTGTCAGCAGCACCAGTCCGGGCACGATGAGGGCCGTGGTGAGGGCTGCGGCAGGTTTCAAGACCACGGGACTCCCAGGGCTCGAAGCGCCATCGCGGTGTAGACGCGGACGCTCATCTCCAGTGCGCGTTCATCGACGAGGTAGTCGCCTTGGTGGATATCGTACGTAATCCCGCCCGGCGTGCGGGTGCCCACGCGCACGAGCGCGCCCGGACAGTTCGTCAGGTACCAGGCGAAGTCCTCCCCGCCCATCGACTGCGGGGTCAGCTGCACGCTGCCCGGGCCGAGCTCATCGCGCACGGCGGCCTCGAGCAGGGAGACGTCCTCTTCGGTGTTGACCACCGGTGGGACGCCGCGGCGGTGCTCCAGGTCGACGGTGACGCCGTAGGGCCCGGTGACGCGTTCGACGAGGTCGGGCAGCACCTCGGCGACCTGGTTCCAGCCGTCGACGTCGAGGCAGCGCAGGGTGCCCTGCAGGAACCCGTCGGACGGCACGACATTGGGCGCGTGGCCGGCGCGGATCTCGCCCCACACGAGCGAGATCGCATGGCGGGGGTCGATGAGGCGTGAGAGCGTGGCCGGCAGGTCAGTGGTGAGCTTGCCGAGGGCGTAGACGAGGTCCTCGGTCAGGTGCGGGCGCGAGGTGTGGCCGCCGTGGCCGGAGAGCCGGATGATGACGGTGTCACCGGCCGCGGTGATCGGGCCGATGCGCGAGCCGACCTTGCCGACGTCGACGTTGGGGTCGCAGTGGATGGCGAAGACGCGCGGCACATCGGCAAGCACACCCTGGCTGATGACCTTGAGCGCACCGCCGGGGGTGACCTCCTCGGCTGGCTGGAAGATCATCCGGATCCGCCCGCCGAGTCCGCCGGGCAGCTCCTTGTGGATGGAACTCAGCACCCGGCCGGCTCCGGCCAGGGAGCTGAGATGGATGTCGTGGCCGCAGGCATGGGCGACGCCGGGCACCGTCGAGGCGAACGGGGTGCCGGTCAGGTCGTCGAGCGGCAGAGCATCGATGTCGGCGCGCAGAGCGGCGACCAGCGGGCCCTCGCCGACTTCGCAGACGACGCCGGTGCCCTCGAGGGCCTGCGGGTCGAGGTCGGCGTTGCGCAGGAACCCGAGGATCTTCTCCGTCGTCCGGAACTCCTCGTAGGACAGCTCGGGGTGGGCGTGGATGTCACGCCGGAACTCGAGCAGCTCATCGTAGAAGGGCGCAAGGTGGCTTTGGATCACAGCGTCCGATTCTAGTCAGCCGACCTGCGACGATCCTGGGCGGGCGTCCCAAAACTTCACAATCCGCTCAGGCGAGCCGGTGCCGGGTGGCGGTCCCGCCTCGGGCGCGGGGTCAGAGCAGGTCGTCCCGGCCCATCTCGGCGACCCGGCTGACGGCGGCCTTGACGTCCTGGGCGTGGGAGCGGGAGGCGACGAGCAGCACATCGTCGGTGTCGACGACGACGACATCGTCGAGCCCGACGAGGGCGACGAGCCGGTCGGTGCTGGAGAAGACCACGCCCGAGGTGTCGACGTCGACGATCTGGCATTCCTCGCCGATCGCGTAGACGGCTGAGGATTCGCCGGGCACCGGCTGGCGCAGCTTGGCCACCGAGTCGAAGTCGCCGACGTCATCCCAGCCGAAGTCACCGGGCACGACGATGACCCGGCCGGCCTCGGCGGCCGGTTCGGCCACGACGTAGTCGATCGCACGCTTCTCCAGTCCCGGCCACACCTCGGCAAGCTTCTGCTCGCGGGCGGACTCGTCGTGCCAGATGTCGGCGACCGAGCGCAGCGCGGCGTAGAGCTCAGGGGCCTGTTCGGCCAACACGGCGAGCATCGCCTCGGTGGTGGCGATGAACATGCCAGCGTTCCAGCGGTAGGAGCCGGAGTAGACGTAGGTTCGGGCGACCGAGGCGGCGGGTTTTTCGACGAAGGCGGCGGCACGGCGGGCGGCATAGGCGCCGGGGATCCCGAGGTGGGAGCCGGTTTTGATGTAACCGTAGGCGGTGGCCGGGTAGGTGGGGGTGATGCCGATGGTGACGATGTCACCGGTCTGCTCGGCGGCGGTGACTGCCTGGCCGATGACGTCATGGAACTCGGCGACATTGGTGATCGAGTGGTCGGCGGAGAAGGAGCCGATGATCGCCTGCGGGTCGGTGTCGTGGATGAGCATCGCGGCCAGGCCGATGGCGGCAGCGGAGTCCTTGGGCGAGGGTTCGGTGATGATCCGGTCGGCCCGCAGCTCGGGCAGCTGGCCGGCGACGGCTGCGGCGTGGCTGGTGCCGGTGACGACCCAGGTGCGGTCGGCGTCGACGAGTGGGAGGACGCGATCCCAGGTCGACTGGAGCAGGGTGCGGCCGAGGCCGAGGACATCATGGAGGAACTTCGGGGAGGCCTCCCGGGAGACCGGCCACAGCCGGGTGCCGGAGCCGCCGGCCGGGATCACTGCGTGGAAGTGCGGATTCATCGCGTCTCATCCTCCGTCTCAGACTGCAACTCTGGCTTGACTGCGGCGCCGGAGGCATCTTCGGCGCACCCCGCACCTGCCGGCCACGATACCGCCTCTCCTGCTCAGCACATGCACAGACGCTCACCGGCGCCTCAGCCGATGCGGACACAGACCCATCATGTTTACGGCACACTGGCATGTCCTAAATCTCACGCGAGATCTCGCGTCCGTTCTATGGACGCCTCTTTGAGGGGATTCACATCGAATCGGCAACAATGCCGCCGGGCAGATTGGCGATTCTCCCCAGTTCGGCGTAATTTCGAGTGGTACACATCTGTTCGCATTTCACTTGGAGGATGCCCCGTGGCCAATGCGTCAACGGGCACTCTGTACCGCGGAAATGAAGGAATGTGGTCTTGGGTTGCGCATCGCGTGACCGGCGTCGGCATCTTCTTCTTCCTGCTCGTACACGTGCTCGACACAGCTCTTGTCCGTGTCTCGCCTGAGGCGTATGACGCCGTCATCGCGACGTACAAGACCCCTCTGATGGCCATCGGCGAAATCGGCTTGGTCGCAGCCATTGTGTTCCACGCTTTCAACGGCCTGCGCATCGCCGCTGTCGACTTCTGGTCCGGCGGCCCGAAGAACCAGAAGAAGCTGTTCTGGGCAGTCATCATCGGCTGGGTCATCATGATGGCCGCGTTCCTGCCCCGACACCTGATGCACACGTTCGGAGGCTGAGGAACATGACGTCGACCATTCCCGCACCGCGCACCGGCTATGACCGGCACAAGTCCACGCGCTCGCGCTTCGAACTCTGGGCCTGGCTGTTCATGCGCCTCTCCGGCGTCGTGCTCATCGTGCTCATCTTTGGGCACCTGTTCGTCAACCTGTGGCAGGGCGAGGGCGTCCAGGGCCTCGACTTCGGCTTCGTCGCCGGCAAGTGGGCAAGCCCGTTCTGGCAGATCTGGGATCTGCTCATGCTGTGGCTGGCCATGCTGCACGGCACCAACGGCATGCGCACGATCATCAGCGACTACGCAGAGAAGCCGCGCACCCGCATGGCGCTGCTGCTGACGCTCTACATCGCCTCGGCGGTCATTATCGTGCTCGGCACGCTCGTGATCTTCACGTTCGATCCGTGCCCGGTCGGAGCCGATCCGTCGCTCATCCCTGACTTCTGCTCACGGTGATTGCGCCTCTCTCACTCGCCCCAACGGCTCTTTCCGGCCAAGGAGAATTGGATTTCTATGCAGGTACATGACTACGACGTGGTGATCGTCGGTGCCGGCGGCGCTGGAATGCGCGCTGCCATCGAATCCGGCCAGCGCGCACGCACCGCCGTGCTGACCAAGATCTACCCGACCCGCTCCCACACCGGCGCGGCACAGGGCGGCATGTGCGCCGCGCTGGCCAACGTCGAGGAGGACAACTGGGAGTGGCACACCTTCGACACCATCAAGGGCGGCGACTACCTCGTCGATCAGGATGCTGCCGAGGTGATGGCCAAGGAGGCCATCGACGCTGTCCTCGATCTGGAGAAGATGGGCCTGCCCTTCAACCGCACCCCGGAGGGCAAGATCGACCAGCGCCGTTTCGGCGGCCACACCCGCGATCACGGCAAGGCGCCCGTTCGCCGCGCCTGCTACGCTGCAGACCGCACCGGCCACATGATCCTCCAGACGCTGTACCAGAACTGCGTCAAGCACGGCGTCGAGTTCTACAACGAGTTCTACGTCCTCGACCTCATCATGACCGAGGTCGACGGCGTTCGCCGCCCGGCCGGCGTGGTGTCCTACGAGCTGGCCACCGGTGAGATCCACGTCTTCCGCGCCAAGGCCGTCGTCTTCGCCTCCGGCGGGTTCGGCAAGATCTTCAAGACCACCTCGAACGCCCACACGCTGACCGGTGACGGTGTCGCGGTTGCCTACAACAACGGCATCCCGCTGGAGGACATGGAGTTCTTCCAGTTCCACCCCACCGGCCTGGCGGGCCTCGGCATCCTGCTCTCCGAGGCTGCCCGCGGCGAGGGAGCGGTGCTGCGCAACGCCGACGGTGAGCGCTTCATGGAGCGCTACGCCCCAACCATCAAGGACCTCGCACCGCGTGACATCGTCGCCCGGTCGATGGCCAACGAGGTGCGTGAGGGCCGCGGCTGCGGACCGAACAAGGACTACGTGCTGCTCGACCTCACCCACCTGGAGCCGGCGCACATCGACGCGAAGCTGCCGGACATCACCGAGTTCGCCCGCACCTACCTCGGCGTGGAGCCCTACACTGAGCCGGTGCCGGTGTTCCCGACCGCGCACTACGCGATGGGCGGCATCCCGACCAACGTCAAGTCCGAGGTGCTGGCCAACAACACCGACATCGTCCCCGGCCTCTACGCCGCCGGTGAGACCGCCTGTGTCTCCGTGCACGGCTCGAACCGCCTGGGCACCAACTCGCTGCTCGACATCAACGTCTTCGGCAAGCGCGCCGGCATCGCCGCCGCGGAATACGCCAAGACCGCCGAGCTGCCGGAGCTGCCGGAGGGTGCCGCAGACCGCACCGTCGAGCTCGTCGACACGATGCGCGCATCGAACGGCACCGAGCTCGTCGGTTCGATCCGCAAGGATCTGCAGGAGATCATGGACGCCAACGTCCAGGTGTTCCGCACCGATGAGACCCTGCGCGAGGCACTCGACGAGATCGAGCGGCTGCGCGAGCGCTACCGCAACGTCGGCATCCACGACCGCGGCAAGCGCTTCAACCTCGACCTCCTCGAAGCGATCGAGCTGGGCTTCCTGCTCGAGATCGCCGAGGTCGTCACGGTGGCAGCCATCCACCGCAAGGAATCCCGCGGCGGTCACTTCCGCGAGGACTTCCCCGACCGTGACGACGAGAACTTCATGCACCACACGATGACCTACCTCGACCCGGACGGCGAGGCCGAGGGCATCAAGGGCATGCGCCTGGAAACCAAGCCGGTCGTCGTCACCCGATACCAGCCGATGGAGCGTAAGTACTGATGAGCGAGAATCAGAACACTGCAGAGCCTGCATCCAAGGTCGATCTCCCCGACCACCTCGGCGGTGGCGGCGGCGAGATCCCGTCCTTCGACTGCACCTTCCAGATCGCACGCTTCGACCCCGAGAAGGACGAGGCCCCGCACTGGGAGGAGTACAAGGTCACAATGCACGGCACCGACCGTGTGCTCGACGCCCTGCACAAGATCAAGTGGGAGATCGACGGTTCGCTGTCGTTCCGCCGCTCGTGTGCGCACGGCGTGTGCGGTTCGGATGCGATGCGGATCAACGGCCGCAACCGTCTGGCCTGCAAGACCCTGCTGAAGGACCTCGATACGAACAAGACGATCACCGTCGAGGCGATCAAGGGCCTGCCGCTGGAGAAGGACCTCATCGTTGACATGGAGCCGTTCTTCCAGTCGTACCGTGAGATCATGCCCTTCCTCATCACCTCCGGTCACGAGCCGACGCGTGAGCGCCTGCAGTCGATTGAGGATCGTGAGCGCTTCGACGACACCACCAAGTGCATCCTGTGTGCATCGTGCACCACCTCGTGCCCGGTGTTCTGGACCGACGGTCAGTACTTCGGTCCGGCCTCGATCGTCAACGCCCACCGCTTCATCTTCGACTCCCGCGATGAGGGCGGCGACATGCGCCTGGAGGTGCTCAATGACAAGGAGGGCGTGTGGCGCTGCCGCACCACCTTCAACTGCACCGAAGCCTGCCCGCGCGGCATCGAGGTGACCAAGGCGATCGCCGAGGTCAAGCAGGCGCTGCTCCAGCGCGCCTTCTGACCCACCACGCGCATCAGGCCCCGTCCCGCATCTTGGCGGCACGGGGCCTGAGTGCATTCACCCTGGTTCTGCCCCCCCGTTCCCGAGGCGGTGGGCGATAAGGTGCCGGTGGTCTCAGCTGGCATGGTTAGACTTGCGACCTGTGAACCACTCGATTCGTTCCACACAGACGCGGCGTGCTCGCCTGCGCGCCTGCCTCGGCGCCGGCGTTGCTGCTGCAGCCGTCGTGGCCGGCAGCGCGCTCACACCGGCCGCTGCTCTGGCCTCCCCTGCTGCATTAGCCTCCCCTGGTGCGGCAGCTGACGTCGTTGCCGAGGCAGAGGCATCTCCGACAGAGACGATGTACGAACGCGCCCTCATCGAAGACGGCGCCCCGGCCCCGCAGCCGAAAGCGTCCGCATGGGTGGTCGGCGATCTCGACTCCGGTGACGTGTTCACGTCCCAGGAGATGGACCGGCAGCTCGCTCCGGCCTCGGTCATCAAGCTGCTGACCGCTCTGGCTCTCGTCGATGTGCTCGATGACCCGAAGCAGAAGTACGAGGCGGTCTTCGACGATATGGCCGTCGACGGCACCAAGGTGGGTCTCGTGCAGAAGAACGAGTACACCATCGACCAGCTCTTCCACGCGATGCTCATGTCGAGTGCCAACGATGCCGCCCACGCCCTGGGTAATGCCGCCGGCGGGCAGGACAGGGCCGTTGAGCTCATGGAGGCCAAGGCCGAGGAGCTCGGGCTGACCGGCACGGTGCCGAAGAACACCTCGGGCCTGGACGCCGACGGCCAGGTGACGACAGTGCGCGATCAGCTCATCATCGCCCGGGCGATGCTGGACAACGACTACCTCATGAAGATCGTGCAGACGACCGAGTACAAGATGCCTGGTGGTGTCAACCCGGAGACGAAGGAGAAGTTCAAGGGCTACCCGATCCAGGACCACACGAAGATCGTCGGGCGCATCGACGGCGGACTCGGGCTCAAGAACGGCTACACCGTCAAGTCCAAGGGCAGCTTCGTCGCCGTGGCTGAGCGGGACGGCAAGACCTACGCGGCGGCGATCCTGCATTCGGACAACAGCACCCGTCAGGCGGCCATCGACCTGCTCGACTGGTCGTTCGCACAGTCGGACCTGCCGGTCGAGACGACCATCGCGCTGACCCCGGAGCCCAGCGACGAGCCGAGTCCGGAGCCCGCCGCACCCACGCATGAGGAGACCGCGGCAGCCGAGGCGCAGGAGCCGGCCGGCCCGCTGAGCTCACCGCTCATCCTCATCGCCGCTGCCGCCGCGGTACTCGGGGCCGGCGGCATCGCGTTCACGGCCCTGCGCCGGCGCGAGCGCCGACAGCGCGCAGCCGCCTCAGAGTGAGAAGAAGATGCCGCGCTCGGTGAGCTTCGAGGCCAGCCCCGCACCGTCGGGAGCGTAGATCCAGGGCACGCCCTGGCCACGGCCGGAGCCCTTCGAACGACCACCGGCCCACACCGCCTCGCCGACGGTCAGCTGGCGGATGGCAACCGCGACGACATTCTCCGGGTGGTTCTCGACGAACTCGCCGTAGATCTCCTCGTCATGCTGCCCATCATCGCCGATGAGCAGCCACTTGACCTGCGGGAACTCCCGGGCCAGACGTTCGAGGGTGGCACGCTTGTGATCCTGCCCGGAGCGGAACGCGCGGGTGGCTGTCGGCCCCCAGTCGGTCAGCAGCAGCGGTCCGACCGGGTACATGTTCCGGGTGAGGAAGCGCTTGAGGGTCGGGGCGACGTTCCACGGCCCGGTCGACAGGTACAGGATCGGCGAGTTCGGCCGCAGGTAGGTGAGCCGGTCGTAGAGCACCGCCATGCCGGCCACCGGCGAGCGGGCGTGCTCGTCGAGGACGAAGGTGTTCCAGGCGGCGAGGAAGGGACGCGGCAGCGCGGTGACCATGACGGTGTCGTCGATGTCGGAGACGATCCCGAAGCCCTGCTCCTGACCGATGATGCGCACATTGGCGGTGTCGACGAGCGAGTCATCGGTCCACAGCTCGATCTCGACATTGCCGGGCTCGAAGTCACCGGGGATGATCGCATCGACGATCCCGCCGCGATCGGCGGTGACCATATGTTCGGCGCCGTTGACGCGCACCCAGGCATGGTCATCGGACAGCGGCACATTGCCGAAAGAGCGCCAGCCGCGAATCGAGGCCTGCGTATCGGCTGCCGGCTGGCCGGTCTTGGTCAGCACGACGCGGGCGAGAACGCGGATGAAGTTCTCGCTGCCGTAGGAGTCGTAGGCGATGACGGTGCGATGCCAGCCGCGCTTCGTCGCCTTCTCCCGCGCCCAGGCGTGGTAGCGGTCTTCGAGGCGGGCGGCGGTGTGCAGCATCTCGGGGGCGAGATTGCGCGGTGCGGTCTTCTTCTTCACACCTGCCATTGTTCCGGTTCAGCTGAGCAGATGCCACACGCCTGGCCCATCGTGCCCGAGGAGGTGGCTCGGTTACGGGCCGAAGGGCACGTTGTCGAACAGCTGCCATTCCTCATCGGCGGTGTGGAAGTACACGCCGAAGCCGTGGGCCATGAATGACACGTCGTAGTCGGCCGATTCCCGGTAGGCCTGTTCGAGGACCTCCTCGTCGAGCTCCTGGGCGATCGTGACGTGCGGGTGGTACGGAAACGCCAGCTGCTGATTCAGCACTCCGTGGCGCAGGGCATCGGAGAGCTGCTGGCATTCGGAGATGCCGCGGGCGACGGCGATGAACACGACCGGCGAGGTCGGCATGAACGTCCCGGTCCCCCGCAGCTGCAGGGTGAACGGCGAGGTCGCATTCGCCACGCTGCGGATGTGCTCGCGCACGATCGGCCATGCGGTGGCCGGGATCTCCATCGGCGGGATGAGGGTGATGTGGGCCGGGACCGTCGTGCCGCGGGCGTCGCCGAGCGTTGCCCGCAGCGACTGCAGCTGGGAGCCGTAGGGTTCAGGCACATCGAGGGTCACCCCGATCGAGACCATCCCCGAGCCGTCGTCCGGCGGCAGCTCGGGCACTCCCGGCGGAGTGCCCCAGGCCGGGCCGAGGCCCCATTCGTCAGGACGGGCCATCCGGCCCGGTGACTCAGCGGCGGAGGAACCCGATGCGGTCATACACGTCCTTGATGGTCTGCTCGGCGATCGCCGAGGCGGCATCGGCACCGATCGACAGCAGCCGCTCGAGCTCAGCCGGGTCATCGAGCAGCTCACCGGTGCGCTCGCGCACCGGCGCGAGCGTCTCGACGGCGAGGTCGGCGAGCGCGACCTTGAGGTGGCCGTACATCTTGCCGTCGAACTCGGTCACGATCGCATCGATCGGCTGTCCGGAGAGCGAGGAGTAGATCGTCAGCAGGTTCGACACACCCGGCTTGTGCTCGGGGTCGTAGGCGATGACGGTGTCGTTGTCGGTGACGGCGGACTTGAACTTCTTCGCCAGCGCCTTGGGCTCATCGAGGATGTTGATGAGACCGGCCGGGGAGGCCGCCGACTTCGACATCTTCGCTGTCGGGTCCTGCAGATCGTAGATTTTGGCCGTCTCCTTCGGAATTCCGGCCTCAGGCACCGTGAAGGTGTGCCCGTAACGGTGGTTGAAGCGCTCGGCGAGGTTGCGGGTGAGCTCCAGGTGCTGGCGCTGGTCCTCGCCGACCGGGACGACATCGGGGTGGTACATGAGGATGTCAGCAGCCATGAGCGCCGGGTAGGTCAGCAGGCCGAGCGAGACGTTCTCGCGCTTGGACGACTTGTCCTTGAACTGCGTCATCCGCTGCGCCTCGCCCAAACCGGTGGTGCATTCGAGCACCCAGGACAGCTGCGTATGCTCGGGCACGTGGGACTGCACGAAGATCGTCGACTTCTCCGGATCGATGCCGGCGGCGAGGAACTGGGCGGCGGTGCGCAGGGTCCGCTCGCGCAGCAGCGCGGGATCCTGCTCGACGGTGATCGCGTGCATGTTCGCAATGAAGAAGAACGCGTCGTGCGTCTCCTGCTGCTCCACGAACTGCTGCAGCGCACCGATGTAGTTGCCCAGGTGGAGGGAGTCGGAGGTGGCCTGGATTCCGGAGAGAGTCCGCAGGCGGGTCTGCGGATCGTGCGTGGCGGTCATGGATTCCATTGTGCCACTTCCGCACCCGCGGTCTGCGACTCGGCCACCCGACCACCGCCTCGGCGGCGGACAGCGGCGCAGAGCACCACTGGACTGTCCGCAGAGTGAACAGATGCGCAGCTTTGGTAACGGTTTGACGGTGGTTCGCGCAGAACCTGCCGAAAAGTTAGACAAATCACAGAATTGGCCTCACCATATATTCAGTCTCAGGGAACTCACACACTTCTGCCGTGCGCTGCGGCTCCCCGGCCCAGCCCTTCCGTGCGGTGCCGTGCCGCGCGGATGCCGCACGACCAGGTGAATGCCCGCGTTCCCGTGATGTTCCGCCTGACCCGGCGGGGCTCATGCAGCAGAGCAGAAATGGAGCACGTATGTCGGTTGAATACGTCAGAACCGATGAGAGTCTGCCTCCAGTCGGCGTGATCGAACGTCCGCGCTGGACTCCGGGCAAGATCGTCCTGTGGGTTGCGATCGCTGCGGTCGCCTCCGTCGGCTGGGTGATGGTCGCGTTCGTGCGCGGCGAGAACCTCTCAGCCAGTTGGTTCGTCGCCGCTGCGGTCGGCAGCTACCTCATCGCCTTCCGCTTCTACGCGAAGTTCATCGAATGGAAGATCTGCCGACCCGACCACAAGCGGGCGACCCCCGCGGAGATCAACGAGAACGGCCGCGACTTCACCCCGACCGACCGCCGCGTCGTGTTCGGCCACCACTTCGCCGCGATCTCCGGCGCCGGCCCGCTCGTCGGCCCGATCCTCGCCGCTCAGATGGGCTACCTGCCCGGCACGCTGTGGATCATCCTCGGCGTCATCGTCGCCGGTGCGGTGCAGGACTACATGGTGCTGTACTTCTCGACCCGCCGCAACGGCCGGTCGCTGGGCCAGATGGCCCGTGACGAGCTCGGCTCCGTCGGCGGCTTCATCGCCAGCCTCGGCATCCTGCTCATCATGATCATCCTCATCGCCGTGCTCGGCGTCGTCATCATCAACGCCCTGGCCGAGAGCCCCTGGGGCGTCTTCTCGATCGCGATGACGATCCCGATCGCCGTGTTCATGGGTATCTACATGCGCTACATCCGCCCCGGCAAGGTCATCGAGACCTCTGTCATCGGCATCGCCCTGCTGGTGCTCGCGATCGTCGCCGGCGGTTGGGTCAATGCCAACCCGGCGCTGGCTGAGATGTTCCACCTGTCGAAGACGACGCTGGCCTGGTCGCTGATGATCTACGGCTTCTTCGCAGCTGTGCTGCCGGTGTGGGTGCTGCTGGCCCCGCGCGACTACCTGTCGACTTTCATGAAGATCGGCACCATCGTGCTGCTGGCCGTCGGCATCATCATCGTCAACCCGACCGTGCAGATGCCGGCCGTCACACCGTTCGCCTCGAACTCCGAGGGCCCGGCCTTCGCCGGATCCCTGTTCCCGTTCCTGTTCATCACCATCGCCTGTGGTGCGCTCTCCGGCTTCCACGCCCTGGTGTCCTCGGGCACGACGCCGAAGCTGCTGGAGAAGGAATCGCAGGCGCGTCTGGTGGGCTACGGAGGCATGCTCATGGAGTCCTTCGTGGCGATCATGGCGCTCGTCGCCGCGATCTGCCTCGACAAGGGCATCTACTTCGCCATGAACGCAGCCGAGCCGCTGACCGGCGGCACCGCCGAGGGCGCTGCCGAGTTCATCAACTCGAATCCGTTCATGGAGACGCAGACGACCGCCGCCGAACTCGCCGCTGCTGGTGAGGCCGTCGGCGAGGGTTCAATTGTTTCGCGCACCGGCGGTGCGCCGACCCTGGCAATGGGCATGGCGCATGTCCTGCATCAGGTGCCCGGCTTCGGCGGGCAGTCGGCGATGAGCTTCTGGTACCACTTCGCGGTCATGTTCGAAGCGCTGTTCATCCTCACCACCATCGACGCCGGCACCCGTGTTGCCCGCTTCATGTTCTCGGACTGGATGGGCAACTTCTGGCCGAAGTTCCGCGACCCATCCTGGAACATCGGCGCCTGGGTCTCGACGATCGTCATGGTCGGCGCCTGGGGCTCGATCCTGCTCATGGGTGTGACCGACCCACTCGGCGGCATCAACACGCTGTTCCCGCTGTTCGGCATCTCCAACCAGCTGTTGGCGGCAATCGCCTTGGCGGTGGTGTTCGCCTTGGTCTGCAAGGTCGGCAAGGCGCGCTATGCGTGGATCCCCGGGATCCCGCTCGCCTGGGACCTTGCCGTGACGATGACCGCCTCGTGGCAGAAGATCTTCTCCTCTGACCCGAAGCTCGGCTACTGGGCACAGCACTCGGCCTACAAGCAGGCACTCGCCGCGGGTGAGACCTCACTGGGCACCACCGAGGGTGTCGATGCGATGCGCGCGGTTGTGCGCAACACGTTCATCCAGGGCACGCTGTCGATCGTGTTCGCCTCGCTGGTGCTCATGGTCGTCGTCATGGCGATCGCGGTGAGCATCAAGTCGATCCGCACCGGCCCGATGGAGACGACCGAAGCCGCGTTCGTGCCGACGAAGCTCTTCGCCCCAGCCGGCCTCATCGCCACGAAGGCCGAGCGCGAAGTCGAGGCCCAGTGGGAGGAGTACCGTCGCAAGCACGGTCTCGCGCCCGCCGGTGCTGTCGGCGTATCCTCGAAGGAGAAGGCTGAGAAGGATCACGGTGCCTCGGACACCGGTTCCGGCTCGCACGCCGCTCCGAAGGAGAAGTGACGATGAGTTCGTTTGCTGCCGCAGTCGCCCGCCCGTTCAAGGCCGTGCACTGGTACCTCAAGGAGGTCATGGGCGAAAACGCCTACGTCCACTACCTTGAGCACTACGAACGCCACCACGGCACCCGCGAGGGTGCGATGTGCGAACGCGAATTCTGGCGCGAGCTCATCGACGAGCAGGAGACGAACCCGAAGGCGCGCTGCTGCTGAGGCAGTAACGTCCCACCCGGCGGCCGCCGGTTCACCTCAGGTGGACCGGCGGCCGCCGCGTTTTCCCGTTCCCGAGGTGGTTCGCACCGTTCCCGAGGTGGTGGCCGGGTGGCCGTCAGCGCGCCTCGCTCAGTGCCCCGTCTGTGATCTCCCACGTCCGGGTGCAGCCGATCTCATCGAGGAACTCCGCATCGTGGCTGACGACGATGAGCGCGCCCTGGTAGGCGGTCAGCGCCTCGACGAGCACCTCAATGCTCTCCAGGTCGAGATTGTTGGTCGGCTCATCGAGCAGCAGCAGCTGCGGGGCCGGATCGGCCAGCAGCAGCTGTGCGAGCGCGACCCGGAACCGCTCCCCACCAGAAAGCTGGCCGACCGGCTGATCGGGCCGGTCCTTCTTCAGCTGCAGACCAGCCAGCTGGGAGCGGACTGTGTGCGGGTCCGCGTCCGGGGCCGCTAGCCGGACGGTGTCGAGCACGCTGAGCTGCGGGTCGAGGAGAATGCGCTGCGGCAACACCCCCACCTCGTCGATGACGCGCACACCAGGCTCCTCCCCCGTGCGTACGGCTGTCAGGATCCGGTTGAGCAGGGTCGTCTTGCCGGCTCCGTTCGGACCGGCGAGCGCCACCCGCTCAGGCCCGCGGATGCTGAAGACCTCCTCCCCGCTGTCGAGTTCTAGGACCGTCCGCCCGGCTGGGACTGCAGTGTCGGGCAGTTCGATGTCGATGACGACACGAGGCCGCACCTGAGCCTGGGCTTCCTGCAGATTCTGATAGGCCGCTGCCTCCCGGTCAGCATGGGTGCCGGTGAGCTTCGCCGCTGACTTCTGCGCCTCCATCGCTCTATTGCCGGAGACGATCGGCGGGAGCTTCGCATCCTTCACCGCCTGCTTGGCCGTGCGCTGCCGGCGGTCGAGTTTGATCTGCGCCTCGATCCGCTTGCGCTTCTGCTTGCCCAGCTCGCTGCGGGCGGTCACGGCTGCCTGTTCTGCGGCTTCCTGTTCGGCGGCCAGCTGCCGGCGGTAGTCTGCGAAGCTGCCCTCCCAGGTCCGCATTGTCGAGGCCTGCAGCTCGCCTGCCGCATTGCGGGTGCCGGTGCCGTAGAGTTCGACGATCCGGTCGACGCCTGCGAGCAGCCGCCGGTCGTGGCTGATGATGAGCAGCGAACCCCGCCAGCTGTCGACGAGCCCGCGCACATGTTCCCGGCCCGCGGCGTCGAGGTTGTTCGTCGGTTCATCAAGGATCGCCAGCTCCGGCCGGTGCAGGTGCAGGTTCGCGAGCCCGACCTTCACCGCCTCTCCTCCGGAGAGTGTGCGCATCGGCCGGTCGAGCTCATGCTCGGCCAACGGGATCCCGGCTGCCGCAAGTGATTGGAAGGCGCGGGCGGCGATGTCCCAGTCCTGGCCGATGACGTCGAAGTGGGCGACGTCGGCGTCTCCGGACTCCACTGCTTCGAGCGCGGCGAGCACCTGGTCGATGCCGAGCACTTCGGCGATGGTCTGGTCGCTCAAGGCCAGGTCCTGGGGCAGCACGCCGACGCTGCCGTGGATGTGTATGCGCCCGACCGTCGGTGTCAGTTCGCCGGTGAGCAGACGGACGAGAGTGGTCTTGCCGGCGCCGTTGGCGCCGATGAGACCGGTGCGCCCGCGGGCGATCGAGCCGGTGAGCCCGGACAGTGCGGCGGTGCCGTCGGGCCAGGTGTAGGTGAGCGAGTCAAGGGTGATGAGTGAGTGTTCCACGCATGCCTCCGCGTGACGAAATCGAAAGGACGATTCGAGACGCGCACAGGCTCAGCCCAATGATCGATGCAGACAGGTCTGCAGGAGCGCAGGAATCCGCGTGTTGCGGGATCTCCGGCGGGCATGATCGAACACGTCAGCCGTGCAGCCGTGAACGGTTCGGCTGCCGAGCGCAGGAATGATGCGCGTCTCAGGGGTGAGTGATCGTCGATTTCACGGAAGGTGGTGTGCTCTCTGCCGGAGTGCGCCGATGCTGTCACCATCGGCGAGGTCTCTGCCAGTATACCCGCCGGCTGCAGGGAGATCGCAAAGAGAATACCGGCTGCGGCCAGCCAGCTCAGGCGGCCTAGGTGTACTTCCTCGGGAGGTTGT